>CAZKAL010000010.1:0-8016 GCA_964550995.1 uncultured Candidatus Saccharibacteria bacterium
AGGATATACTTACCAGTTACCTGTGTAAGCAGCCCTGCAACGATATGGCATATCTCTCATGCTGAGATACATAATCCCAGCTTAGACTTAGCCAAATTGTTAATTGAGCCGACTGCTCTAACCACTGAGCTATACCCCCGTGGTGCTCCAGAGAATTAATTCTCTCTTGAACTCCATAATTATAGCAGAAAAATACCATTAACTGAGTAAATACCTACTAAAGTAAAAATTTAAAATAGTCGAAATCACTTTTTAAGCTACATTAAAAAATATTGAACCTCAAAAATACAGAAATTTCACTTAGTAACAGTTATATTTCAGCTTATCAGTACTCTAGAATTATTTTTCTATGGATCGAAGTGATTCTATAAAACTATCTTTTATAGGCTGTAGTAATCCGTCAAGGTCCTTGAATTGGAACTTCTCATCGAAATCATCGCGTGATAGTTTGACAGCTATCTTTCGCCCAACATTATTCATTTTGACGTGTTGGATTATATCGTTTAGGTGATTTGTCGAATCAAGACCCCCATTCGTAAATCCATAACTTACTATGGCAGCTGGCTTATCATTCCATTCTGCGTATAGAAAATCTATGGCGTTTTTTAAAGGAGCATTAACACTTCCATTATATTCAGGAGTTAGAAATACAAATCCGTCTGTTTCGGCTACCATACTTGCCCACTTTTTACCCTCAGGTACTTGTGTAGGTACCATAGCTGGTGACATCCCTTCAAAAAAAGGCAGATCTATTTCTTTCAAGTCTAATACGCCTAAGTCAATACCATTAGTTTTAGCTTCTTTCACCAGCCAGGCAGCTATAGGTTTACCGTTTCGTCCCTGACGCGTACTACCGATGATTAGTTTTATATTCTTTCCCATAATTTATTACCCTTTCATTTTTTAGATTAATCTTTCAAAAAAGACTCCCAAGAACTCACCTCTTGCATCCCACCTTCGCTATACATTGTATAGTGACGATGGGAATAACTAGAGTATACTGCACGTAGCTATACTTTGTAAAGTCACAATATGGTAAAATGATTATACATAACATCCTGTCGGTGTTAGTAGCGAAAATATAGCAACGTAGAATAACTATAGGAATAACCAATGGGATTCAGCTCAACAAAACCACAATGTAAAAAGATAGAGAATAAAGCCGGATGTATTCAGAGTGCCCTATGCGTACTTGGTGACAAATGGACACCTCTTCTTATTGGACAGCTAGTTTCCAAACCGATGACTTTCGGTGAATTAGAACTTATGCTATCTGGTATCAGCCCCCGCACACTTAGCGCCAGACTCGACATGCTTCAGAAAGACAAAATAATCACCCGTGACCTATACCAGCAACATCCCCCTCGTTATAAATACTGCCTATCGAAAAAAGGGCTAGAGCTTCAAGAAATTCTAACAAAAATGGCTAAATGGGGTGAAAAACACAAAATAGCTAGGGTAGGTTAAATGAACTATTTTTTTGGAGCAAACTTAATAAACTGCTGATTTTATTGCTTCGACGCCTGGCTCTACTGTGTGGTAGACATTTTCTGGTAAATTATCAGCGTCAAACCATTGAACACGGCTTATCTCCCCAGCTGCTATCGTAAATTTAGTTTCTTCTCGGTTTACTAGCCCACCAAATATATGATCTGTGGCTTCGTGTGACCCCACTTTTGCAACAGATGTACCCAAATATCCAAGATTTCTAATTTGTGAAATAGGAATACCAAGCTCTTCTTCTAGCTCCCGCTCAGCGGACTCTTTAGCAGCATCCATATCATAAACCTCGCCATATAACCCTTTATGTCTCGCTTTAATCTGATCTGGCAACCTAAGTCCACCACCTGGTAGAGAAAATACACTATTATACGACTGTTGGACTAATGGTATTTCTCTAGTTTCTGGATCTAAAAGTGCGTAGCACACACCAAAAGTACGATGTTCTACACCAAACCGACTTTTAGCGCCCCAGTAAGCTTTACGGGCCGTGTCAGCAGCAACAAAAGCGTTTCTCTTAGTTCTGTTATATCCAAACCCTGGAATGCTAATTTCTCGATACTCATACTCGATACTCATATCTTTATATTATATCACGTTTTTCTCTTTAGTTCAATAACTAAATCTAGCATCTCCTGCGGTGAATTTGTATGCATGAGCTTATCCCTCATTGTAGACGCCCCGTTAAACCCACTAATATAGAGTTTTACAAATTTCTTGATTGGGTTAAATTTACGCTCGCCGTTAGGATATGTCTTCATGAAGAGATTTATGTGTTTTTTCAATAACTCTAATCGGCAATTTACGTCACAATTTTGCCATGTTTTTTCACCATCAATAGAGAAACAATAAGGGTTCTGAAATACTCCTCGACCTATCATTATGCCGTCTACTTGGTGTTCTTTAGCAAGTTTTTCGCCTTGTTGACGGTTTTCTATATCGCCATTTAAAACAATCTTTGTAGTTGGTGATATATCGTTCCGTAGCTTGATAATATCTTCTATGGCATCCCACTGAGCTGGAACTTTGCTCATTTGTCTTGTGGTGCGAACATGCACTGATAACATTGACGGTTTTTGTTCTAATATCAATTTATGCCAAGAAAAATCTATTTTATCGAAGCCCAGCCGAGTTTTAACACTAACAGGCATTGATCCAGCGCCTTTTTGGGTAGCTTTTATAATTTCTACGGCTTTTTCTCGCAACTCTGGTTGTGCTAGTGCACTACAACATTCATTTTTAACCACCGCCTTGTCTGGACACCCCATATTTATATCTATCCCGATATATCCCGGAATTTTTCCGGAAGATATTTCCCGAGCAATTTGAGTAAAATTTTCAGGTTCTTTACCCCATATTTGAGCAATTACATCTCCACTGTCAGCTGTTGTGACTAATTTTGGCATCAGTTTTTCACGTCCTGGGCTACAAAGACCGTCCACATTCACAAATTCACTAATATATAAGTCAGCTGGCGCACAATCATGCACAATACGCCTAAAAACCGTATCAGTTACATCATCCATCGGAGCCAAAACAAAAAACGGCTTACTCATAGACCCATTATGACAGTATTTTGTCTACTTCGCGCCATACCTCAACCAAATTGCTATATCACTTATCATAATAACTCAGGTTCTACAGAACATTGGTCATAAACACTTAATGGGACTTCTATATAATCAGGGGGTTGAGAAAGATGGTTGATTGTTGCCTCTTCAATACGCTTCCCAGCAATTTGCCAATAATTTAATCTACTCCATTCGCTATAAATAACTTCCTCAAATACTCCTTCAGTCTCACGATCGGTCAACCCTTGTATATACTCGCTTGCCCATTCCCTAGCTTCATCCATTTTGTGAATATGTCTATCTTGAATCCATTTTCTTTTTTTATGCTCTTCAACATTTGCTCCGGTAAACGATCTAAGATTAATAAAATAATTAGTGACCCCAAGCATAGCAAGTTCTGAGTTTCTTACTGTATCAGCCGTATACTGTGCAGGTTTACCAAAATCTCTATTGGTTGCGTCTCTACAATAGCAAACAGCCGTATTAGCCTTAATTATAAAATCTGTAATTTTCCCCATCACAGAAACTCTTGCATTTCCTGCTGCAAAACTAGCCCTTATTCCCTTTTGAGACTCAGATAAGTCTTGGTTATCCCTATTCCTATCATGATATCTTAACCGAGCAGCATTCTTAGCAAGCTCCATTGCAGTTTCTGGACCTTTTTGTGCATACTTCAGCTCACCCTCACTTCCAGGTACCCACAATCCCTTTGTTTTACTTGTAAACCCTTTAGTCCTCTCTGTTAATTCTAGATATCCTTTTCTCTTACGTCGTCTACTGGCAGCTTTCTGAGCCCGTTCTTCTGAATACATAAATTCAATAGATGGGGGTCCTTCTAGCAATAATTCTTCCTGACCCGGGAGGACTCTTGACCTTCTTCGCCTTAGCATAATATTTCTCTATTCTTCTAAGTGTCTCCAGAAGCTCGCGTCATTATTTCTGATTTGTTTTGCCGCCTCTGGGCTAAGCCCTTGTCCACCATATGTATCGTTCGGTTTTGAGTTGTTAGGGATCGACTCAGGACGCTTAGATGCATCTCTTACTTTTTCCCTTAATTTATTGATTATTTCATTAGGTGAGGGTTCAGGTTTATCACCAAAAAAACCCAACTGTTCTGTAGTAGGAACATCAGGAGTATCCCCGTTATAGGGAGTGCCTACGTGTTCGGTCTCGACTACAGGTATTACGCCTGGCTGTCGGGGTGCTCCACCATAATCACTAGCAGGGTTAGATCCTGGAAAAAGTTCCCTGTTATCATCGCTAGGTGTAGATGGCCGTTCGTGACTTGGCATAATACATGTTATTATATCACACTTGTGCTAATAATACAATATAAACAACCCCTAGTAATTGGGGTTGTTTATACATCTCAGTAAAAGATAAATTATTTCTTGCGGCTGATAGTCAAGAAACCGTTACGTGGGTTTTCGTTGACTTGCATCCCTGCAGGGACTGCAGCTATACCTTCTGCGCGGTCGTCTTTAGAGAAGTAATAAATTGTTTGTACTTTTCCACCGCGGAGTGTTACATCCTTAGAGTTTAAGTAATATGTTACACCCTTTGAGTTTGTGTGCTTATATGTAGCCATGGCTTTACACCTTTCCCCTCTTAACTTTAGTTAGTGCCTACACCATACTCTGAACAGTTAACTCTTGTCAATAGTTTTTCACCTCTAGTAATTATCCGAACTTGAATTTATTAAAAAACTGTTGCCTTTCAATACGCTTATGCATTACACTGTTAGTTATAGTAAATGTAAGAGAATAGGAAAAAGAAAGGTTAGGTGGGAATTTATTATGGATTTCTCAAATAGGGGCAATAACCCTGCACAACAACAGCAAGTAGCACCACAAGGTGATACAGGTAGGAGACAAGCACCTTCGAGAGGTGGCGGTAAAATGAAAATTAATCTTAACAAAGCTAGTCAATTGATCGTATTGTTAGGAGTATCAATAATACTAGCTGCACTAGTTGTAGTTTTGGTCTTTGGTGGAAAGACAAAAGATACTAACAAAGAGTCTAGCCTAGTAGACACTTCTAGATATCAAGCAGTATTTTTGAATAGCCAAGACGGCCAAGTATACTTCGGTAAACTTTCCATATATAATGACAACCTTTACATGTTAGACAATATTTATTATGTTAGGGTAAATAACCCTATCCAACCTGAAGACCCAGGACAACAAGCCCAGGCAAATATAAGTCTTGCTAAACTTGGAAATGAGTTACATGGTCCTGAAGACAAAATGTTTATAGCAAGAGACAAGGTTCTTTACTGGGAAAACCTAAAGGATGACGGTCAGGTCGTGAAAGCAATCACAGAGTTCAAGGCAAAAGGTGAAACAAACTCACAACAAGATACTACAACACCTACAACTCCAGCTACACCAACCACACCTACAACTCCAACAACACCAGCAGCTACTCCAGCTACACCATAGTTAGCAGTTAGCGGTAAGCTTTAAAAAACCATCCAAAATAGGGTGGTTTTTTAGTTACTTAAGTTAACAAAATGTTTAGTTCTTAAGTACATGAATAGGTTAAATGTAGTAGCTGTACCAGACACAATGAGAGCAAGAAGGCTTAAACCTGCAACATCAGGAGACCAGCGTGGTGCAACAAAATCATATTTATAAAGTGAATCATCAATGCTGGCTACTTTTGCTCCATTTTTATCGATGTATGCATTTATACAATCTATTCGATTTCTACCAGAAAATCCATGGGGGCTGTTTTTTTCACAGTATACTTGGGCTTCCTTGTATAAATTGTCATTTGCATTATCGACCCGCGTCTTTTCGTTAGCAACAAGCCTGTCATACGTACCGCTTAGCTGAATCGGCGGATAAATACTATTAGGACCACCAATTTCTGTATTCATGTGCCCATATATATAGCTACGTAAGTCATTTAAGGCAGTTTCTACGTCACCCCCCGCTTTATCGACAGCTATCAACGTATTATATCTCTCAACCGCACCGTTGCTATTTCTGACAAGCCCGACAACGAAAGTCGTTGCGAAAATAGCACTCAATAGCCCGAAAACTAAAGACTTTATTAATTCTTTATGCAAAGTTCTATTTTTCATATGCTTATTATACCCCAGGTTATTTCTTTAATGCCGGAAACCGTTGCAACAAAATGCCAAGACTTAATATACCTACCAGAATAAAGCAATAGCGTAAGACGCTAACCGGATCAAATACATAACTAGCAACGAGTAGTAATAAGCAAAATAATCCCTTAGCTAAAGCTGTTAACATCTCAGCAACTACTAAGTACACAATTCTATACCCTTCTTCGGAATCTGCTGCGTCGTAAAAACCTTTAACAAGTGGCATCCTGTAGGAAAGTGTTATGGGCTCATTAAGTGCACTAATTGCGATGGCTCCGCCGGCTGCAGTTACAGTAGAGCGAATAGCGTGTGTAATCGCGTTCATGATTGTCCCGTATCTCAAGAGAATTAAGCCTTTTTTATTATCTATGAATTTACCGAACATATAAGCACTAAACATCGAAATGCCTGTTCCAAGTGCAATTATTGCGCCTACTTTTGCGTAGGTGTCATCCGTAAACACCAAAACACCAACAAGCAGTGGCCAAACTACTTGACTTGCGAAGTTTTCTATATTATATGCACTAAGAGATATAAAGTCCCTCTTGTGTCGATGCCATTTAAAGCCTTTGAATGTAATTTTCTGATGAATGCGTGTTGGTTCGTTCGTCAGGAAAAGGGGTATTAGTGAACTAAACAATATTAAGATAGCAAAGAAAATGGTCAACTCAGGAGATACAAAGCTAGCTAGTACTCCACCAAATAAAGGCCCTAAAGTTGTGCCAGCACGCTCAAAAATATATAACCAACCTAGTTCTTTACCTCCGTTCTTGCTATCTTTTATCTTTGAAAAATCTGTATTATAAGAAATGAAAAACAATCCATTTGCTGTGGTATAGAAGAGTGACATAAATAGTAGAGGCCAGCCAAAAACTTCATATGTCAGAAGTAGCATCAAAAACATAATAAACACGACCGTACTAATAGCAATAGTATGTTTGGGTCCAATTCTGCCGACTATAAAGGCTACTATATATGCGACCGGAATCCTTAGAAAGAAAAAGAATAAATAAAACAGGAAAATACCTCTTAAAGATACAGCACTCTTAAACAGAAATATTGGCACAAAAATACCAATAATACCAAATCCGAAACTCCGAATACTAACGGATGTATATATTTCAGCTAATTCATCAAATTTCAGCTTTCTCCAGGGATGACGAGGTCTTGCGATATTATGTATAAGTTTTTTTATCATTTTTATTTCTATTTCCTTGTCTAGACTATAGCAAAC
The DNA here is from genome assembly GCA_964550995.1 of uncultured Candidatus Saccharibacteria bacterium. Lineage (GTDB taxonomy): Bacteria > Patescibacteriota > Saccharimonadia > Saccharimonadales > SZUA-47 > CAZKAL01. The sequence continues at coordinate 7,421 of CAZKAL010000010.1, forward strand.
ATTCTTACTAAAAGGTAAGATAAAGATATGCATATATATTTCTCGGGTATAGGTGGCAGTGGTATTGGGCCTTTGGCATTAATTACGAAACAGGCTGGCTATAGGGTGTCCGGATCTGATAAACAAAGTAGCGATTACGTATCATACCTACACTCAAAAGGGATCAATAATATTTCTATTGGACAGAAAAAAGAATCGATAGCCGAGCTCCACAAAAGAGAACCCATAGACTGGCTAGTATTTTCTTCCGCCGTAGAAAAGGAGAATGCTTCGCACCCTGAGCTAGAGTTTGCTAAAGAAAATGGGATTAAACTTTCCAAGCGAGACGAATTTATTAACGAATTACTAGATACAAAAAAACAGAAGATGATTGCTATTGCAGGAACACACGGCAAAACTACAACTGCCTCAATGGTAGTATGGATGTTCAAACAGTTAAAAATACCTATCAGCTACTCTGTTGGGGCAAAGCTTTCTTTCGGTAATATGGGCGAATTCAATGAAAAATCTGAGTATTTTGTATATGAAGCAGACGAGTACGATAGGAACTTCCTCAGTTTTCATCCAGAAATGTCGATAATATCTGGTATTGGTTA
>CAZKAL010000010.1:8116-20678 GCA_964550995.1 uncultured Candidatus Saccharibacteria bacterium
ACTACGGGCAAAAAAATACCATCAAAGCTGGACAGAAATCTAAAAATTAATATTCTCCAACATATAGAAAAAGGTGACTTTGTGCTTTGTCTTAGCGCAGGCGGGGGTGGAAGCCTAGACGAATGGCTCCGAGCCGAATTTAAATCTTAGAGACAGCTTCAACTAGTTTGCGATCTCATCGGTAATAGCTTGCTCATCTATTGTCTCCCGAACCACCAACTTTTCCGCGAGCTTTTCTGCTATTTAGTTTTGCGATATTCATTTCTGCCACTTCATTAAAAGATATCCCTAAATACTCCGACACAACTGCTGTATACCATAAAACATCCCCTAGTTCTTTCTTGATTTCTACTACTTGTTCTTTGCTAATTACACCTTGGTTGTCTCTGTATATTTTTTTGAATTTTTCCGCAATTTCGCCAGTTTCGCCAACTAACCCTAATATCTTTGTAAAAAATGCTTGTGAGCTTATAGATCTTTCTTTTTTGTCAAAAACGTCTAGCATAATAGCTTTTTTCTGATATTCATCAAATGTCATTTTCTCTCCCCTTATACACTAATAATACAGTATACTTATAGTTATGATTGATAGCATTGTAGAGTTTATAAAAGTTCACGCCCTTAACGTCTCGTTAATATTAATTGTCACGATACTATTGCGTACATTTTCTATTGTCTTAATACAGCGAATAATCCGTAGAACACTGCGTTCAAACCAATTCAAGACAAAGCGTGATGAAAAACAACGAGAAGACACACTGATCAGCACAATTAAAGCAGGTACCAGAGTAATCATCTGGCTATTGGCCACCCTGCTGTTATTATCAGAATTCGGCGTAGATATTGCACCGCTTATTGCTGGGGCTGGGATAGCGGGTGTCGCCTTAGGCTTTGGAGCTCAATCAATGGTAAAGGATTTCCTAGCTGGTCTATTTATTCTTATAGAGAATCAATACCGCGTAGGTGATGTCATACAGATAAACAGAGATGTTTCAGGAACAGTTGAAGAAGTTACTCTACGCACAACCGTATTACGTGACTTAGACGGTATGGTACATCATATACCAAATGGAATAATTGAGATTGCAACCAATATGACTATGGAATACGCTAATGTTAACTTAGATGTGGGAGTTGGTTATGACACCGATGTTGATAAACTCGAAAAAATTGTAAATGAGGTTGGGTCAGAATTAGCTAAGGATGAAACTTGGGAAAATAAAATCCAAACTCCTCCAACTTTTAGTCGCGTTACAAATTTCGGTGATTCTGCCATAGTCGTAAAAATCGTTGGAAGAACAGAGCCAAGTAAACAATGGGCTGTAGCAGGCGAGTTGCGACGCAGACTCAAAAAAGCATTCGACAAAAACAATATAGAAATCCCATTCCCACAGATGGTAGTCCACCAAACAAAAGAAGCACCTAAGAAATAACGATTATCCGTTTGTGCCTATACTTTCAAAATTCATACACACTAATATATAATCTGTTAAATGATATATGTAGCTGCAGGAGGAGTTGGAAGTAGAATCAGACCTAAACTGGTAGAGGCAGGGTTTGACAACAAGCCAAAGCATCTACTCGATGTCTTCCCCGTTAATGATGAGCGATCTGAATCCTTAGTCAGATTGAACACCCTCTCATCCCTAAGATCTGGAGGCCCTGTAACTGTCCTAACAAACTGTGAAAACTCTTTACAAATACAGAAGGAATTAGATGACCTCGAATGCATTGTGGATGATGGGACCCACAACTCACCTATAGGGCCATTCAGTTTTACGCAACTAGAACAACCGGGTAGCACAAGCTTTGGTATTGCTGGCGACGTTTATATTGAAGGGTTAGACTGGGGAAGATTCCAGTCCTATCACGAAACAGGTAACAAGCCTGTAACATTTCTTGTTGGTAGAGCAGCCGCTAAAAAATCTGGGGCTGTTTTTGAGGTAAATCCTGACGATAACTCAGTTGAAAATTTCTATAGAAGCGAGGCTAGCGACACAGTAGTTACTAGAAACGTTGGAGTCTATGGGTTCACACTTACTGAACCAGTAGTTGAAATTCTAGAGCACTATGCTCGTTCTGAAACAGAGAGCCATGACCAGGTTGCTTCCGATTTAATATCTGGCGGGTACGTACAAGCAATGTTCCATGAACCAGTGTTTTATAACATCAATGGTATAGGCGACTACCTTGAGCTACTTCAACACACCTCTAAATTGACCGAGAGATTACCATCCTAAAGGCCGAGGGTTGTATCTGAAAGTGCGTCTACGTTTAAGTCTGTTTGGTCAATTGCATTAATAGCATTATCTACATCTGCACTCACAGAATCTACGTCTCCTTTGGTTGCTGGAGTGACAGTATTGTCACCTACTGATTCATTTGTATTCGTAGATACTATTGTCGAAGCTTCTTCTGTATTACTGCTAGTACTTAAATAAACATATACCGCGGTGCCTGATAATAATAGAGCGACTACAATAGTAACAACCATTGCTAATTTCTTATTATTCCTGTGGGGATGATTTCCACCCATTTGTGAAGCTGCAACACCAACTTCTGCTGGTGGAGCTATGTCAGACCCTACAGGCATTACTGGTTTTTCTTCTGAAGTTTCTTTTGGGCCAGCATCTATAGTTTTTTCTTCACCAGCTTCGTCGTTGTTTGCTTCAGGATCTGTTGTTTCTTCTGGTGGCTGTTTTAGCTCTTCAGTTTCTTTATTATCAGGTTCTAACTCTTTATTATGCGTATCTTCATCGGGTACTGGAGCATCAACCCCTCCTTTTACTGATTCATTAATTGGTTCTGTTGCTGGTTCTGGGGGCTCAGGCTCCTCGGTTTTTTCAGTGACAGGTTCAGTTTTCTCATTTTTTGGAGTTTCTTCTTTTGTAGGCTCATCCTCCCTAACCTCTACTGTTTCAGGAGCTGTAGTTTCAGTAACGTCTTGCTTCTTGGGCTCGTCACTTTTGTTGTCGGTATTTGTGCTTGTGTCTTTTACTTCTACATTGATTTTTGTATCTTCGGCTACAGCTTCCTGATTGTCTTTGTTATCGTCCATATTACCCCCTTTTTCCCTTCACTACTGTCTAAATTAATTTGTCCCAGCTAGACCTTCTCGAATTGTTTTAAGTGCAGCTTTAATAGCCGAAATTGAATTGTCTTTAATACTATTTGAATCAGAGATAACCTGCCCTAATTGAGTTCTTGCTGCTTCCAATGTTGCCTTAAAGCCTGCAGGGTCACTTCCACAATCCATTACTGCTAAGTCATCTAGGGTAGCAGTATATGTTACTACTGAAGATTGTATTGAATTAACAGCCGCTTTATATTCTGTAATGGCACTTTGCAGAACGGTTGTATCCACACCTGCTAAATTCAATTTTTCTAAAAGAGCACCCAACTTGTTAGTCACCTCATTATATCTCGTAATCCTCTTATTTATAGCTTCTTCTGTACGAGTTTTTAATGACGTTACTTTTTCTTGGGCTGCTGCACAGCGCTTTGCGATTCGGGATTCTTGCGCAGAAGAAAGTTTGTCAGCCATAGCTGCCTTACGATCTTGAATTCTTTTTGCTCTTTCAGCTATCTTATCTATTCCAGTCGTAGGTTCTGGGACAACCGTGGTAGTATCCTGCACCGTGCTAGCGTCCTGTGTAGCATCAGCATTCTGTGCATAAACAATCCCTGGTAGCGAAACAACACCCAACAATAAAACCAATAATCCTGCAATAATTTTCTTCATATTACCTCGCTTATTATTCCCTGTTATTGTAGCATAACCATTAGCATAATTAACAGTTTGAAAAATTGTTCATAATAGATTAATAGAAATATCTAGATTTATTACCTAGTACGTCGGATATTTTGCGTGGTTCCCCGCCATCTAGATTCAAAATATAATCGGCTGTCTCGCTATTAGTTGCTATACGGTACACAATATAATTATTTGCTAGCCAGTACACTGGAGTCCCTAATCCAGGCTCCGTACGGATAATCGTATCCTTGTTTTCTTTAATATTGTAGTTTAGTAAAACACCTTTTCCGTCACGAACATCAACCCATAGTGCTTGTTGACCATCAGGTGACAAAGTATATAGGCGTCCTTGACGATTTGCTGGCGCCTGATCTAGTTTAGTTGCATCTTGTCCTGTCTTCTGCTCAAACCATTGCAGATCAATAGCATTAAACCAAACTGTATTATAATCAGCACGAATAATTGACCATACTTGAGTATCTACTAACTTGGTTTTATCGGAACCGTCCGCATTTATAGTAAATAATTTTGCAGCACTTTGCGGTACGGCGTAGCTCGATACCGAATAATAAATCTTATCATTCACTAATTTCACATCATTAAAGTAATTTGATGCTGCAAGCTCATTTTTATCTCCACTATCCACATCATATGAAAAAATCCTGCTCCGTTGTGAATTTCCAGCACTAACTCCTTCCACGACCGCAACATAGATTAGCTTATTGCCGACCCAACCTATTAATTGTAGTTGCTCTGAACGAGCAATTTTTAAAGCTTCACCAGAGTTTACGTCGACTATAAACAACCCATCTAATACAAAGTTGTCTATATTCGTATCCCCGTCGCGTGACGAAATATAAGCTACAATATCTCGTGTTTGATGAGGGAGAACAAATGGGACTTCACGCTCTTTTTTGGTAGCAGCCAGTAACACTTCTTCATTTTTTCCGTCGACGTCTATTTTATAAAGATCATAGTACCCGTTACGGTTACTGACAAAAACGTGCTTCTTAGCTGGAACCATCTTTACAATGTAATCTTCTTCGTTTACGTCAGATAGTTTAATACTTTCTTCTCTGTATCCATCAGCTTTTATTGTAGCTTCCGTGTTATCCCCTAGATCCCCCACAGTCAATGTTATTTTGCCCGATTCGTCTGATGTTGCGATGTTTTCTCCACTTGAGGCCTCTGCATCCTGAATTGGTTTATCGCTTAGCCAGTCGCTCAAAACAAACGTAAACTGCGTTCCCGTTGCAATTAGTGGCTGTGGTCCTAATGGATTACTACCCCAACCTAAGGTTAAGTTTTTTTCATATTTTGCATAGCCGATTTTATCTAAGACTAATTTTGAACTACCTAGTTTTAGCCCAGAGAAAGTAACTGTACCTTTATCATCAGTTTTGGCTTCTTTATTTTGTAAAACAACCTTTATATTTTTTAGCGGCAAGCTAGTATTGCCGTCAACAACGGTCATGCTTGATTCAACCCTTACTCCACTTAGATTTAGTATCCCGTATCTTGTTGTTGGAATAAAAATTAAAAGAGTAATAACCAAAAATAAAGTAATAAGTGAACCATAGCGAATTTTTTTATGCTCCCACCAAGCTACTGCTAGGTGTTTAATTCTCCCGATTATAGTTTTCTTTTTCTTATCAGGCGCAAATTGTTTTCTACGCTCCTCGTCCTGCGACTTCATTAACTCGTCGCTTTCCTCATTGACTATTTGGTCTACGGCTGCATTGACTTCATCCGTATCTGAAGTAAATTCAATATCATGGGCCTCCTTTTCAGACACATCTAACTTATCGCTTTTCTCATCTTTTGGTACTTCAGGAGTAGTTACCTCCGCACTAAAATCTTCGGTATTTTCGGTACTTTTTGCTGTTACTTTTTCTTCCTCAGCCATAAGCTTATTCTACCACTTTAGCGCTTGTGTATACATAGACTTGTTTAGGCGGCTTCGGGGATTACTTTAAGTTCTTTTCCTGAAACAACTACAGTTCTACCAAGTATAAAGGGCACTCTTCCTTGGCTCTTTTCGGATTCTATATACCTCTCAGTTGCCTGCTCTACTTTTCTTAATACTAGCTTATTTATTCTACTTTCTGGGTCAATAGACTTAGCAATCTTGGCTTGTGCTTTCTTGGCTGCTTCGGTGGTAACCTTCAGATCAAGAAGACCTAGATCTTCTACGCGTTCTTTCTGTCGGGCCAACACACCGCTGGTCGTAAACAAGCCATAGACTGCAATCTGTATAGCATCGTCAACAAAATCTGGATAGCTTCCTTCAGCAGGCATTGCAAACGTTCGATGTGTTTCCGCTTCAATGGGAAGCGCATAGTCAACACACTCTTGGCCAAGACTATATATCCCTTTACCGTTTTGCCTGAACCACTTTCTGTGTCTATCCTCGTGACCTGCAATCTTGTTCATTATTCTCCTGCCAATAAGGTCTGTCGTGCTTCCAAGATCACTATGCGCATCAACTGTGTCACCCTCTTGAGGATCCGTAAATGCATCTATAGCAACAATAGAATTTGTGTTTACTTTTATACCCCCCATATTGATAGCAACCTTTACTGCATGCGCCTCTTTTGGAGAAATTGCTCCACTTAGACTACCGTATAATTCTATTAACGGGCCATGGTCAGCTTCTTCAGCGGTCCACCGCGCAAGCCCTTCAGCATATACTGGATAGTCTTTATAAAATTCTTGTTGATCAGAATGAAACCAGACTAAACCGTTTTCTGTTCCTAATGTCATACGACCTCCAATTCTGATAGGTGTACGAGCATCAAGTCCCTGTTTCTCGAGACTCGAGATATGACTCTCGAAAGAATCATGAACCGCACCAACGAGATCTTGTGTAATTCTATCTTGTGGCTCTATACCCGCTGCACGATAAACTTCTTCTAACGGATCGAGTGTGCCCGCTATACTGCTTATATTCTCACCTTCTGCCTGCGAATATTCCCTAATTTTTCGTGGTCCTGTTGTCATGTGTGTTTCATACGAGTCTACAGCAATAGGTTCTAGATCATGCATCAAACGAGCTTCCATCTTAGGGTCTATATATCGATCGATTGATTCAACTCTATTCATAAACTCTATTCTACACCCTTATTGCATAGTGTGGACTATTAACACCATACAAATAACTTACGACAGTAGTTCGCGCACCTGTTCAGTAGACTTATACAACCTAGCATCTATCCCACAAGAAAGGGCAGACTTTATTTTGGATTTTGAATCATCAAAAAAAATAATATCTTCAGCCTTCATTTCTGGATACCTTTCCATGAATTTTTTGGTCACGTGACCAAAAAATTCATGGTCGGTTTTTTTGTAGCCTATTTCTGATGAAATAAAGTAATCCTCAAACAATCCTGGAAACATGACTTTACGCATATACTCGCCTCGATATCTTTCTTGATCCGTCGCCATGTAGCATTTATAGCCAGCTTTCTTTAGCTCCCCAATTACTTTAATAAGTTCTGTGTTACGAACATCCTCCTGCTTAAACCACATGTCTAACAGCTCGTCGGCAGTGCATCCCATTGCCAAAGCCCTGGGTTCTCGTTTATTGATTCTTTTAAATCCTTCTTACCTGTAACTATTGCTGGCCAGTCGTTTTTAAAGAAATCCTGAAATGGTTTAATGCCTAAACCGTGAGATTTCACATAAACTTCAACAAAAACTCTTCAGGTAAGGTTAAAACGCCGTCGGCATCAAACAAAACAACTTTTTTATTCATCGGTTTTAGTATAGCTTATTGGTGCGCTAGGCTATGACGATTTTTTTCTATTTTTTAGATAATCTGTAAAATTTGGTTTGCTGTAAATTGCGAAAAACAGTGATACTAGAAGCACGTATGTTGGAAATGCCAGATTGTTAAAATTATAGGATTCTATCGACAGCAATGCGAAAATGCTCGCCCAAAAATACAAACCCCAAAATATCGAGGACTCAATGGTTGGGTCTTTCCTCATGTGGATCATTGTTATTACTGACCCTAGACCATCGATAAATAGCGCAATCAACAGGCTGAAAAGCACGTTAGATGTTATAAGTAGCCCAAAAAATGCTATTCCTGCGACTATTAAAGCAAGCTTGTCTGAATTCGTAAACTTACCCGTTCCGTAATATAAAGCTGCCAGAAAAACAGACCCTTGAGCAATAGAGTCAGCACCAACAAATAATATGGCGGCTCCTCCCTCAATAATTGCGGACACTGTATATGTCAGTCCTAGAATTGTCCATATCAACCAAGTGGCCTGTTTTGGCTTTGAATCCCCTCTTATAATTTCGCGAATATATGGAATATACGCAAAAAATGCGATAACAGCAGCAATAATTCCAAAGGCTTCTTTCATTTACGTCTACTGCATTTACTAGTCATCTAGTTTTACTTTGATATACAGATCCCTAAGTTGATTATCATCTAAATTACTTGGCGATTGCATCATTAAATCTACTCCTGATCCATTTTTCGGGAAAGCTACAACTTCTCGTATGTTTTCTTCTCCTACCAAAACCATGAATATTCTATCTAAACCAAATGCACATCCCGCGTGCGGCGGCGCACCATATTTAAACGCATTTAGCATCCCACCAAATTTATCTTCTACGTATTTTTTATCATAGCCAAGTGCTCCAAAAACCTCATACATCACGTCCGGACTATGGTTTCTTACAGCGCCAGAACATATCTCATAACCATTCATAACCATGTCGTATTGATCTGCTACTATTGATTGCTTGTCTTCATTTTTTAATGCCTCCAAGCCACCTTTAGGCATAGAAAAAGGATTGTGACCAAAGTCTAATTCACCAGTTTTTTCATCAGTTTCGTAAAATGGAAAGTCAATCACCCAACATAGTGCCACCACATCTGGGTCAGTTAATTCCAACTCACTTCCAAGATGTGATCTTAGAGATCCAAGCACTTTGTTAACTTTTTGTCTTGAATCAGAACCAAAAAATAATACATCTCCATCTTTTGCGTCTGTCTTATCAACAATTTTTTCTAAATGTTCTGGAGAAAAGAACTTTACTATAGATGATACTGCTTTACCGTTTTCTATTGTCATATATGGCAAGCCGCCCGCGCCTTCAGATCTAACCTTTTCTGTTAGTTTATCTATCTGTGAACGCGAAAAGTCTGCGTTTGAAACACATATCGCCTTTACTGCACCTCCAGCGTCAATAGCATTTTTAAACACACCAAATCCACACCCAGCTAATTCCTCAGTTAAATCCACAAGTTTCATATCAAATCTAAGATCTGGTTTGTCGGTACCATAAACTTCCATTGATTCAGCATACGTGATTCTTGGGACATCCTTGGATAGTAATGTTTTACCTGCAAAATCTGTTACCAAGTTCTTCACTAATGGCTCCATAGTGTCTAAAACAGTACTGCCCTGCTCTGTAAATGCCATTTCTAAATCTAGTTGATAGAAATCTCCATATAGCCTATCTGCTCTTGGGTCCTCGTCTCTAAAGCAAGTTGCAAGCTGATAATATCTGTTCACGCCACCAACCATTAATAGTTGTTTAAACTGTTGTGGTGCCTGCGGTAGTGCATAAAAATGTCCAGGTTGAAGTCTTGAAGGTATTACAAAATCTCGTGCTCCTTCCGGGCTTGAGTTAGCCAATATTGGAGTTACAACTTCAGTAAATTCTCGATCCTCCATATAATCACGAATAAATTTATTGAACAGTGCTCTTTGCCTTAATCTGTTCTGCATTTTATCACCACGTAAATCTAAGTATCGATATTTTAGTCTATGTTCTTCACTTACATTCTGGGTTGTGTTTACTTGGAAAGGTAAAGGTTCTGACTTATTTAGTAATCTAATATTAGATACCACAATTTCTACACTACCAGATTCAATGTTTGGATTTTTTAAATCATCCTCACGTTTTTTTACCTTACCTATTGCTTCAATAACATACTCATCACGAAGATCTTCAGCAATTTTAAACATCTCAGAATTATCTGGCTGAATTGTTAGTTGCACTAAACCCTTATGATCCCTTAGATCAATAAATATAAGGCCGCCGTGGTCGCGTCTAGAATTAACCCATCCTTGAGTAATAATTTCTTCGCCTACGTGTGAAACAACTTCACTACTTAATATTCTCAATTTATTCTCCAATTAACTTCTTTAGCGACATTATATCACTTCTTTGAGCTATCGGGCATTTTTGTGTCTTGATCATCTCTTTTAGCTTTTTCTTCTTGGGCTAGACTTTTTGCAACAGCACGCAAATCATCATGCTCATCAAATTCATCTACTATTTGCTTACCAATAATCTCTTCTAAAATGTCTTCTAGACTCAATACGCCTACATATTCCTCAAAGTTATTAACTACTACAAACAAATGATGGCGTAGTTTCAAAAAAGCCCGCAAAGCGTGATCTAGTGATTCTTCCTCGTGCACATAACGCACATAAGGCGACATTATATCTTTAACTTCTTTTTTGCCTGTAATTCCAGCTAGATCTCTAAGATAGAGTGTCCCTACAAAATTATGATGCCTTTTGTCGGCCACTACTGGAAAACGTGAATGTCCAGATTTATGAAGTTCGTCCATTAAAATCGGTCCAACTGAGTCTGCTTTACTTACCAAAGTCACCATACGGCGCGGCGTCATGATGTCACGTATTTTCTTGTCACCAAACTCAAGAATTTTACGTATCATCCGTGCCTCGTCTGCCGCAATATCGCTATTTTCAGATAATTTCTGACCATCGAACATTTTCATCAACTCTTCTTTTGAATAAAAAACCTGAGCTTCATTACCAACCCATTTTTCTATTATCTTAGCTATTGGTTTAGCTACAGGAGCCAAAAAAGTTATCACATGTTTCAGAGGAGTTGCAATTCTCGCGGTTACATAGACAACGTATTTACGCAGATATATCATCGGGATAATTTCACCAAATACCAAAATAAACAGAGTTGAAAATACAACTGCTAAGAAACCTGTTGTAATAGTACTTAGCATAACCGTAATAGTTGCGTTAGATGCTATGTTGATAATCAAAAGTGTAACTAGTAGTTGATAGCGCAAGGCATGAATCGGATAGACTTTTTTTGCATCAATATTACCAAGCTGTGCTTTGCGCTTAATCTGATAGTGGTTGAGCGCAAACATACCGTTTATAATTCCCGCACAAAGTGCAGACAGAGAAATAAGGCTTAATAGTAATATACTAAATATGACATCCGACATAACACTACTATTGTGTCTTATTAATTCGTCAAGCACAAGTAGCATAAGATATAATAGCTAAAGAAAAAGGAGTTAATTCATATGAAACAAGCAATTATAGGAGTTTTAATAGTAATTGGTATTATTGGTGGTGCTGTTATCTTTGGTAAAAGTGATGAAGCTGCTGGTACACCGTCTGATCACTTCTACGGACAAGAGACATCCGCAGTAACGTTAACAGAATATGGGGACTTTGAATGTCCAGCTTGCGGGGCATTCTTCCCTTTAGTAAAACAAGTTAAAGAGCAATTTAAAGACAAAATACGTTTTGAATTTAAGAATTTCCCGTTAGTACAGATTCACGGTAATACAACAGCAGCACATAGAGCTGCAGAAGCAGCTTCAAAACAAGGCAAATTCTGGGAAATGCACGATCTGCTATACGAAAGACAAGCTAGTTGGCGCTCACAAGGAGCAGTTACTCATACCGGACAACAATTATCAGGCAACAACCCTACGGGTATATTTGAAGGATACGCAACAGAGCTTGGCCTAGATCTTGATCAATACAAAGCCGATGTTAAGGCTAGTAATACTATAGCTACAATAAATGCCGACATAGCGAAAGGAAAGGAAGCTGGCGTTACTGGTACACCGACATTTTTCTTAAATGGTAAAAAGATTGAAGATCAATCGACAATAGACTCTGCTGATAAATTCTCTACTTTAATAGAGAATGCCCTTTCTGAAGCAGAAACTAAAGCGCCTTAATCAAAAAGAATTCTCGCAATTATCCTCTTAAACCCCCTAAAACTATTCCGATTTAGCAACACTCCGCGTAGCTCTGTAGCCTAGAAAAAAGAGCAGCCCACGACCCTGCAGCTCTGTAGCCGGAGGAGAACAGCCGGCACGTCGGATTTATTCCGGCATCCCGCGCGTAAAACTAAAAAGCGTAGATTGTTTGCGGATTTATTCCGTGAAAATCTACTCAGCTCTGGGTGGTGAGCAGACCGAGAATGTGTTTTAGACACTTCTCGGCTCGATGAGAGGAGGAATAACCTCCTCTCATAAGCGTAGCGTTTAATATGTTAAAAACTCTTGCCACTTTGCACGACGTATCGTCACGGCAACTTTTTTGCGCCGCGAAGCTACAAACTTCACTTGTACTGACATTTAACCTCCGAAGATTAGCGCACATCAAATAATGATCTTTTGCTAACCCAACTCCATTTTTATTTTTTTAAGTCTTTATATTTCTGCAAGCTTTTCTCGCTCTCACAACTACAGAAGTCCGACTATAATAGCTCACGTATAGTGTAGTGTCAATAGTCCTTGTGCTTACACCTTGAGAAATGCTAACATAACTCTTAGGAAGGGACTAAAAACAAATATGCAGAATGATTTATTTCTCGAAATTAGTTTAATAATAGCTGTAGGCTCCGGTATTGCACTCATAATGCGTCTGTTGCACCAACCTTTGATTATTGGACATATTTTAACAGGTATTTTAGTAGGACCGTCTGCTCTGTCATTAATTGGTTCTGCAGATACAATAGAGGTTTTTTCTAAAATTGGTATTGCACTTT
>CAZKAL010000011.1:0-19178 GCA_964550995.1 uncultured Candidatus Saccharibacteria bacterium
TTATTTAGTTTGATTGCTCTCATATAACACTATTGTACATAATCTTCAATGAATTAGAGTAATCTATCTCTTGTACAACGGTTTGAATCCTGGAGCCGAGAATGGTAGGCTTATGACACCATCCATTTCCTTTATTCTTTTATTAATAGTGTCTAGTGTTTCAGTTGCTAGTTCATTTGTCCTTTCCGTCGCAATAATAGGAGGCCTGCTGGGTTTTATATAGATATCGATATCAAATATTTCTTGTGCTATAATTCTTTGCTCCTGTAGTAATTTGGCTGTGTCTTCATCGGGTTCTAATACAATAAATCGATCTTTATTGTGCGCTTTTGCGGCTCTTTCTGATGTGTAACTTAGTGGGCCGTTAATTGTATCCATAAATTCCTCGATTTTTGGTTCAGCTTCATCTGCACCATGCGTGTCCAAAACCCATCTACCTATTATTGGCATAATTACATCTAGCCTAGGATCATCAAAGATTTCTAAGCCATCACTCAGTGCTAGTTCATCATAAGATTCACTTCCAAAAAATTCTCTACTCACTGAAAATGCAGTTGCAACATTGCCGTCCTTTTTAGGAAATTTTATTTTAGTGTTCGTGACTTTGCTACTAAACATCTCTTTTATCTACTTATTTGTGTCGTAATTTTGCAGAGATGTATTAATTTGGTTGTGCACCATGACAAATGTGGCACGCCGTGAGAATTCTTTTAACTTCCTGGCGCCAATGTATGTACCCGTACTTCTTAAAGCTCCAAATAAATCTTGCAATGAGTCATGAAGCGAACCTTTATGGGGAATAAGTGTATATCTACCTTCACTTGCTCGGTGGGATTCTTTTTTACCGTAATTCTCTTTAAGTGCTTTATTGGAAGAAGAACCATAATATTCTTTATATTTTTTGCCATTTTTAGTTACTGTTTTTCCCCCACTTTCTTCAAAACCACTAAATAGTTGGCCACTCATCACAAAATCTGCACCTCCACAAAATGCTTTAGCTACATCACTTGGGTGTATAAGGCCACCGTCTCCGATAATAAGACCAACACCTTGGTTATTTGCTATACCATGAGCAGCATCTGCACATTCAATTATCGCGCTAAGCTGAGGCATGCCAACACCTGTCATACGACGAGTTGTGCAGGCTGAACCTGGTCCGATACCTACTTTTACTATGTCTGCACCAGCTAATATCAGTTCTTCTGTCATCTCCTTGGATACAACATTACCAGCAATAATTATGTGATTAGGGCAAAGTTCACGAATTTCACGGACTGCATTAGCAAATCTATTTACATAGCCGTTCGGAACGTCGATAGTAATGAATGAAAAATTATCTATTAACTTGGCTTTGATCATGGCTTCGAGTTGTTTTTCGTCATTTTCACGGATGCCTAGTGTGTATGATATGTAGTCAGGGTTATTAAATTTTTTGAAGAATTTCTTATAGTCTTCAACAGAGTAATATTTATGGAACGTAGTGATAATTTTATATGGAGCTAATGTTTCGGCCATTTCAAAGGTGCCACAACTTGCCATATTTGCTGTCATCATGGGCATACCTGTCCATGTTTTTGGGCTATGGTAAAACTTGAATTTCCTCTCTATTGATACATCTTTTCGGCTACTTAATGTGCTACGCTTTGGCCGTAATAATACATCAGAAAAGTCTAACTTAACTTCTTGTTCAATAAACACTTCAAAACCCTCTTTTACCTGTAAATTATAACACGTCTGAGGCAAGTAATTGCGTTTGTAAACTAATTATAGCGATCAATTCCTAAAGTGTGAGATATATCATATTTACTTTAATCATAATCGGTATATAGTCAGAATTACATAACAAACTACAAAAAATCATGAAATCACAAATAGAAGTTCTAGGACCAGGATGCACTGATGACATACCAAACATGGAATTAACTCTTGACGAGCGTGAGTTTCTAGCCGTTGCTGAGGGTATAGTCGAGATTGCTTTTGGTAAAGTTAACGAACAAGCTCATGAAATCCCTCAAAAGGTCGGTGTTCCGTCCTCGTACGAAGGGCGCTTGCGTTATGTTTCCAGTTTTATTACAGATTATGCCGGCAACAAAATAGAATAAGTGAGTTCATAAAAAAGTTAACTCCTACAACCATTAACATACAAACTTGGCCATTTTTATTAAATTATAGTATTATTTATATAAATATAAGAGGTAAAGGGGAGAATATGAGTGAGAATAATAACACGCCGAAGTTTCTAAGCTGGGTTAAAAGTCTTGATTTTAAATGGGTTTTAGTAGTAGTAATAACTTTGGCAATAATCATTGCCATATTGGCAAATAAAAACTCTGATCAATCGACGGACTCTAATAATCAAGATAATGTAAACGCAACGCAACAGTCAGCACCTACTAAATTTGCAGGTGATATAAGTACATCTAGCTGGAATGAGGTTAGTTTCACTCGTAATCCAGATCTTAGCTTTAAAGCACCGCAAAATTGGGATAAGACATCAAACACTGATGACCCCGAAGTTGAGAGTATCAGATATCGATCGCCCAGTGATTCAAATGGCTTTTACTACTGTGTGGATATAAAAGAGTTTCCGGAGTCGTCCAATAAAGATCTATCCATGAGAGCTATCGTTATTTCAGCAAACCCAGATTTTACAGCTAGTGGCATAGGCAAACCGTTAAACCTTATCTCTTATAGACCTTTTGATAATAATCAAATTCACACAACAGTTATAGATGACACCACAATACACCCTGGAGACAATGTAGAATTTAACGAGTCTATTACGAACCCGTTGGGGCGTAGACTGCAATGGGTAGGTCAATATAATTGTGAGAGCCCAGTAGATATACAATTTGATAATTATATGAACGGGGATTTTTACTATAAATCCTTCCAAATGGCGAGTAAGCTATCATATTAATCTAGTTGCTGAAATCTCAGAGAACCCTGTCTAGTAGTACTTCAACAAATTTAGTTGGTGGCATATGGGTTGACTAGTCAGGCATTAGAACAAATATTCATATAGTAATCATTTCATGAAGCCTTTGAATTTAGTTTCGAATTTGGCGACTTTCGGGTTAATTACAACTTGGCAGTATGGGTTACTTTGGTTTTGGTTGAAGTAGTTTTGGTGATAATCCTCAGCAGGATTAAATTTATCGAGCACTAGTATCTCCGTTACTATAGGGTCATCCCATAGATTTTGAGCCTCTTTTTTGGCTTCTTGAGCTATGCCAAGCTCTGACTCGTCGCAAAGTATTATACTACGGTATGACTCACCCACGTCGTTACCCTGTCTGTTAAGAGTGGTCGGATCGTGTATGTAGAAGAATATTTCAAGCAATTTCGGTAGTTTTATTACTGACTCGTCGTATGTTATTTTTGCAACCTCAGCGTGTGAACCATGATTTTCATAGCTTGGAGATTCTAAATCCCCACCGGCATAACCCGACACTACTTTGGATACACCTTTCACCCTCTGGAAGACCGCCTCAATACACCAAAAACATCCACCGCCAAGTACTATTGATTTCATGACATTTAGTATACTCTTATGGGATGATAGATTTTGATTTACCTAAAGAGCTTATTGCTCAGGAGCCTGCACATCCTCGAGATTCTGCGCGGTTACTAGTTTATGATAGGTTAAAGAAGGAAATAATAGACACAAAATTTAGCGAGCTTGATAAATATTTGGTCGAAAATACCACTCTTGTCGTTAATGATTCAAAGGTAGAAAATTGTAGATATTTATTTGAGGACGATAAGGTTGAAATCTTTGTATTGGAAAAACTTGATACTAATACCGTTCGTGCTAAGGTCAGACCTGGGCGCAAGTTTAGACCTGGTAAAACTTATAAATTTGATGATTGGTTTGAAGCAGAAACACTCAGCATGGACGATGAAGGTGTGCGAACGCTTAAGCTAAACATCAGTCATGACGATAGTCGCTTAAAAAAGTACGAGCATATTCCTTTGCCACCATATATTATGCAAAATGACGATTTAGCAGACGAATATCAGACTATTTATGCACATCCACTTGGTTCTAAGGCTGCGCCGACTGCTGGGCTACATTTTACCGACAATTTAATGCGCCAATTATCAAAAAATCATGATATTTTAGAGGTTACTTTGCATGTTGGACTAGGAACCTTTGCGCCTTTGACTCCAGAAAACATTAAATCTGGCCATCTACATTCTGAGAGCTACGAAATTAGTGCTGAAACTCTAGGAAGGCTACAAAAAGCCAAACATGTCACCGCCGTCGGCACGACAACCACACGCACCCTAGAGTCGTGTCTAATTAATTCAACGGCCGTCAAATTAATTAGACAAAAAGGAGGTGGAGTATCTGGTGAGACTGACATTTTTATTCAACCTGGGTACAAATTTCAAAAAGTTGACAGTATGGTTACGAATTTTCATTTGCCTGGCACCTCCCTACTTCTCATGGTTGAAGCATTTGTAGGCTCAAGTTCAGAACTAAAGAGAATTTATGACCATGCTATTGCTGAGAAATACCGTTTTTACTCCTTTGGAGACGCCATGCTAATTCTGTAGCAAATTAAACCTATACATGTTTAGCTTAGATCATTAAACTATAAATTATGATACAGCCAAGATTTTCGGGTGACCCAAGTTACTACGATAATAAGCAATACGAGACGTATGAATCGATGCAAGAACGGACTTCATTGGTTTGTAATGCGATGCAACAAGCAATTCTAGAAAAACGATTAGTACTGCCTACAAAAATGCTAGTTATACCCAGAGGCAGCTACTTTGTTGCTGATACGGTCACTCGTCTAATGTCTATAGGGTCACTAGATAATTTATTTTTTGCTGCTAAGTCGTACGATGACGAGACTCAAACAGCAGGAGAACTTCGTATTGGTCAAGAGCCAGTGCGGGACTTAGTAGAGGGAGAAAACATTCTAATTGTTGACGAGGTATGCGAAACTGGAAGCACATTAAAAGCAGCTCACAAATTAATGGATTCTCTCGGTGCCGCAGCAGTTACATCAATGGTCGTCCATTACAAACCTAAGCGAACCAAAACAGGATATGTACCTGATTTTTACGCTGAAATGACGGACAATTGGATTGTATACCCTTCAGAACAAGTAGACGTATCTGGCGAAGAATTTCATAATCGGTTGGTTACTGCTGGTTTACGTCAGTCTGAGTAAGTGATTATTGATAGCTGACGAACCAGGGTTTGGGGATTTGAGACATTGTCTGTTCTGGTGTTGGGGTAGGTATATCCTCGTCAAAGAAATTCTTCCATCCGATGTACATATTCTTGGGCAAACCTGCTTTTACAGTGTTCAATGTTTCAGTTTTTGCATTGAGGGTGCCAAAGCCGTCCATATGCAATATGTAAAATAACTCTTCTCTGCTTGTGTCTAAACTTTCACGCTGTGAAATCATGCTGATTTTAAACTGGTGTACTATGAAAATTTTTGGTGGCAATTCGTTCTGTTTTATTAAATCTGCTAGCCACTTACTGGTTTGATTAATTTCTTCTGCCGTAACAGAGCCGGTAGTTATTAAGTGGCGAGCATCTTTTGTTTGTAGTCGCCACTCTGGGTCGAGGCCTAGACCAACACCAGGCATTTTTAATAGACCTTCATACAGTTTTGCTTGGGTTAAAAAACTGCTCCTGCCTGGTTGGAGGTCTAAAACAACATACATACCGTTCTTGTTCGCCTCTTTCACCCACGGCATAAGTTTATCTATGCTTGTCTCACTAGAATAGTCGTCATTTTCAGTAGGATTGGCCGATGCAACTGTTGCAATTATTTCAAAAGTGGGCACTACCTTTTCCTCTGATATTTTTTGATAACTTGCAGCCAGATCTTTAGCCCTTATTACAGATTCTTGCAAGGGTTGTTCACCGAGAGAACCAAGCCCTGAAAATTCCGGACTTCCATACAGTGCAACAAAGCGATATTTCGGGAATAATTCCCTTCCCCCGAAAGGAAGTTCTATGGGTTTTGGTTTAGGTTTTGGTTTAGGCTCATCTACTATTTCTGGCATTGTAATGGCAACTTGTTCTATCTGGTCGGTATCTAAATTTTTAGGCAAATCATGGTATATCAAAAAAATTCCAAGAGTAATACTAAGTAGTATTCCCATAGCCACTCCATGCTTCCAACTAGGTATCATGAATGTAGTATACCTTGCTTAATATTTATGAAGATAATAATCTTCCTCACCTACTGGTGGGGTTTTCCGCTTCCTCCCTAGTAACTTCAAATCTCAAACTCTGGTTTACTACAAATATAAGTGTTAGAATAAACGTAAGAATTATAGAAATAAAATGGGGGGGAACAAATGGGTACGTTGAGCGGCGAAATGTTACGCAAAATTAATGCCTACTGGAGAGCAGCAAATTATCTATCTGTAGGGCAAATATATCTGAGAGATAATCCGTTGCTTAGAGAACCTCTAAAACATGAACATATAAAAAATGTGCTATTAGGGCACTGGGGTACTACGCCAGGACAAAATTTTATTTACGTTCATTTAAATCAAATTATCAATAAATATAACACCAAAATCATGTATATTTCAGGGCCTGGACACGGTGGCCCTGCGCTAGTTGCCAACACATATTTGGAAGGAACGTTTACCGATCATTATCCAGAAATAACTCAAGACAAAAACGGCATGAAACATTTATTTCGTAACTTTTCATTTCCTGGTGGTCTGCCTAGTCACGTCTCCCCTCACGTGCCCGGCTCTATGCATGAAGGGGGCGAGCTTGGATACTCGCTAAGCCATGCTTACGGTGCAGTATTTGATAATCCAGATTTAATAACTGCTTGTGTCGTAGGCGATGGCGAGGCTGAAACTGGACCACTTGCTACGTCTTGGCATTCCAATAAATTTCTTAATCCCATTACTGATGGTGCAGTGTTACCAATCTTGCATTTGAATGGTTACAAAATTAGTAATCCGACTGTCCTAGCTCGAATTGAGCGTGACGAACTGGAACAATTATTCCGAGGGTATGGCTACACGCCATTATTCGTTGAGGGCGATGATACTATGGCTATGCATCAACTTATGGCAACTCAGATGGAAAAAGCTGTTGAAGAAATATTACGAATTCAGTCAAACGCCAGAGAGAACAATGATCCTTCTCGTCCAAGATGGCCAATGATTATACTAGTTTCACCAAAAGGTTGGACTGGTCCAAAAGAAATTAAAGGTAAAAAAATTGAAGGCAATTTCCGTTCGCACCAAGTGCCAGTACTAATAGAGGAAAACGATAATAGCATCCAAATACTAGAGGATTGGATGAGAAGCTACAAGCCAGAAGAATTATTTGACGAAAAAGGCACACCAAACAAAGAATTGATAGAAATCGCACCAAAAGGAAGCCTTAGAATGGGTGCAAATAAGCATGCCAACGGTGGTAGTTTATTACGTGAACTTCATCTTCCTGATTTCCGAGACTATGCGGTAAAGTTGCCAGCACCAGGTAGTGTTTCTGTTAGTAATACTCATGTCCTCGGAGAATATCTGCGTGATGTGACAAGTTTTAATTTAAAACATCGTAATTTTAGATTATTCGGTCCTGACGAAACAGTGTCAAATAAACTTGATTCAGTCTTTGAGGTAACCAATAGGCAATGGAACGCAAGAATAAAGGAAAATGATGAATTTTTAAGTCCAGATGGTATGGTTCTTGACTCAATGCTAAGCGAGCACCAAGTTCAGGGATGGTTAGAAGGATATTTACTGACTGGTAGACACGGATTACTGCATAGTTATGAAGCATTTATTAGAATAATAGATTCTATGGTTAATCAACACGCCAAATGGATAAAAATGTCATCTGAGATATCATGGCGTGATGAAATAGCATCGTTAAACTATCTCTTAACTTCGCATGTTTGGAGGCAGGATCATAACGGATTCACGCATCAAGATCCAGGATTTATTGACCATTTGATGAACAAAAAATCTAAAACTGTAAGGATATATTTACCTCCAGATACTAATACCTTACTATCAGTAACAGATCATTGTTTGCGTAGTCGTAACTATATCAATCTAATAGTTTGTGATAAACACGATAGTCGTCAATGGCTGAATATGGAAGACGCAATTACGTGTAGTACCCTCGGCATCAGTAGATGGCCTTGGGCTTCTAATGATGAGGGATGCGAGCCAGATGTTGTAATTGTGAGTGCCGGTGACACCCCTACCCTAGAAACACTAGCTGCAGTTTCAATACTCAATGAAAGATTACCTGACTTAAAGATACGATATGTGAATGTCATCGATTTAATGAGGCTTCAAGATGATGATGATCACCCTCACGGTCTAAGCGAAAATGAATATGACGAGCTATTTACTAAAAATAAGCCTATAATTTTTGCATTTCACGGTTATCCATGGCTAATCCATAGACTTACATACAAACGAAAGAACCAGAATCTACATGTTCGAGGTTATGTAGAAGAAGGAACTATTACAACTGCATTTGATATGACTGTAATGAATAGATTAGATAGATTTGACCTAGTTATAGACGTTGTAGATAGAGTTGAAAATTTGGGTGAAGCAGGACTTAAACTCAAAGAAGATATGCAGAAGAAATTAATAGAGCACAAAAACTACATTCACAGACACGGAATAGATATGGAAGAAGTAGAAAACTGGCAATGGAAACCACGGTCTTAGTAATAAATCCCGGTAGCAGTTCACGTGAGTACGCAATATTTAGTCGTGGCAAGTCAATAATTAATGCATATTATGAGCATTTAGGCGAGAAATGTGCGTTGACTATCATTGCCAATGGTGTAGAAATATCTAGAGTGTTAGAGATTGAGGTCTTTGGCAGTGCTCTTGGTCATTTCCTAGAGCTATGTAGAAAATCGACTAATATTTCGGGAATCGACGGTATTGGTATACGAATAGTTTCGCCTGGAAGAAGATTCATGAAGCATCAATTGCTAGATAGTGAATTTCATGATTATTTAAAAAACAATGTTGAGCGTGCCCCTCTACATATAAATATTGAATTGAATCAAATAGAGCAAACTAAAATGCTCTTAAATGGGACCCCTATTTTTATGATTTCTGATTCAGAATTTCATAAAACTCTATCTCATGAAGCACGTAATTATGCCATAAATAGGTCTGATGCTGATAAATATGACATTTATAGATTTGGCTATCATGGGATTTCAGTTGCCTCCATTGTTCACGTTCTAAAAGAACAATTGTCATTAAAATATAGGCGAATTATTGTCTGTCATTTAGGTAGTGGTTCATCGATAACTGCTATCAAAGATTGGGAAAGTATAGATACCTCAATGGGTTATTCACCACTAGAGGGCTTAATTATGGCTACTCGCACAGGTAATATTGATCCAGAAGCGGTTTTTGAACTAAAAAGATTGCGTAATTTTGATGACGACCAGATAACAGAATATTTAAATAAAAAATCTGGCTTGCTAGGTTTAAGTGGCGAATCTAGCGATATTAGAGAATTGCTCGATAGCGAGGAAGCCGGGAGCGAGGATGCTAAATTTGCGCTTAACAGCATGGTCTACCGCATCCAGTCGTACATTGGTGCATACTTTTCTATTTTAGGGGGACTCGACGCAATAGTATTCACTGCTACAGTTGGTGAACGCTCAGCAAATCTAAGACAACGAATATGCGAATCTGTTAGACATCTAGGGATAGAAATTGACACTCAAATAAATGATAGTACTGACTCAAAGCAAGCGATTATTAGTAAGGATTCTTCCCCGGTAGATATACACGTTATACCATCTGATGAACCAGCAGAAATCGCCCGCCAAACAGCAATGTTATTAAATTCTCAAAAGTAACCTACGATTAGTAGCAAGTAAATTTGCTGGAAATCTCAGCATTTTTTAAATATATTCTCAGTATTTTCTCAGTTACGTTACGTAAAGTAAAAAATCTTAGTTCAATCATAAACAGTATGAGATAATAAACGAAGTAATAATATATTATATGAAAAAAAGTCTAGTTCAATTTTTGAATCATTATTCTGGCTGGTTGCTAGTCATATCTTTATCAATGGTTCCATTTATTCGCTGGTTTCAAATTAACTCAGCAGATCTCGCGTTGTCGTCCGGCTATAGTTTCTTTTCTATGGTAGGACGTATCTCAGCACTGGTAGGAATTGTTTTATATGCACTAGACTTTATTCTTAGCACAAGATTAAAGTTTTTGGAAAATCTATTTGGGGGGCTTAACCGTGTTTATATAGCCCACCATATCATTGGTGGTTTTGCTCTCGTTGCAATTCTGATACATCCTCTGGCTTTGGCATTTAGGTCGGTACCAGACCAAATGCGATTAGCTGCCGAATTTTTACTACCGCGCATATCTGGATCAATCGATTGGCCAGTCAACTTCGGTTTTGTAGCCTTTAGTGGCATGGTATTTTTACTTATGTTGACTTTCTTTGTGAAATTACCTTATCAACTATGGCTATTTACCCATAAATTTTTGGGGTTAGCATTTTTGTTCGGCGGACTTCACACCATGCTCATAGCAAGCGACACTTCAAGTGACACCTTCATGCGCTGGTATATCCTCGGTTTCGCCTTTATAGGAATAATGGCTTTTTCATATCGTACTTTGCTAACAAGAATTTTTATAAGGCGGGAAAATTACGTAGTAAAACGAATTGAACAGCCGGCTGACAAGGTTGTACATATAGTTATGCAACCCACCAACAAACTAGTTAGCTATAAACCCGGTCAGTTTATATTCATCAGCTTCAAACAACAAGGCATTAGCCCAGAAGAACATCCTTTCTCGGTGTCCTCCTCGCCAACAACCGATTATAACGACCCAGACAGTATTGAACTAACTATAACTGTTAAGGCGTTAGGTGACTATACGGGAACACTATTGGGACTTAAGGAGGGTGCAGGAGCTGAAATTGAAGGAGCTTTTGGTCGATTTACTAACACGCGTTTCAAAGAACCAAAACAGGTCTGGGTGGCAGGTGGTATCGGGGTAACGCCATTTTTGAGTATGGCCAAGAGTCTTGCAAAGCAACGAGCAAAAGGCAAAGGACAATCCTACGAAATACACATGTTTTATGTCGTGCGCAATGAGACTGAACTTATTGAACATAGTGCACTTCAGAAACTTGCAAATATAGAAGGTCTAAACTTTCACTACTATACATATATTAGCGATGCCCAAAACCGACTTATTTCTGCTGATTACATAAGTAAGGCCGCTAATGGTCTTAGTAAGACGGATGTCTTTATTTGTGGGCCACCTCCTATGATGACAAGTTTAAAACACCAGTTTATTGATTTTAGGGTTAAAAAGCGTAATATACATACTGAGGAATTTTCAATGTCATGAATATAAAAAGAATTGTTTCATTTGCACTAGCTTTATACGTTATAGGGGCCGTTGGGGTTTTGTTAATTGGCTTTTTGTTTGGTGACCCTAATCCAGGAATAGATTCAGCCCAAAGTTTATTAGCTTTAAATAATGCGGCTCAAAATAGTATTGCCGAAAGGACAAACCAACAAGTAGATAACATTAAAACAAAGACAGATAATGTACCTACGACTAAAACCAACAATACGCCTACAACACCAGAACCAGTGGCATCAACACCAACACCCGCACCCGTATCAACACCAACACCCGCACCAACACCAACACCAGCACCAGCACCAACACCAACACCGACATGTGGTTCAGGTGGTACCTGCACAGCAGCTCAAGTAGCGGCACATGGCTCACAAGGCAATTGCTGGGTTATATACAATTCCAAAGCATATAACGTTACGTCATATGTATATAATCACCCTGGAGGTCCTAGTTCTTTTGACAGCTCAACTTGCGGAAAAAATATCACAGCTCAAATGCAAGGACAAGCAGGGTCAGCTAGTGCACCTAAGAGTCATTCTCATTCATCAGGAGCATATAGCATTCTCAATTCTTACTTTGTCGCAAATGTGTCAGGTTAATTTATGGCTCACAGCAAAATTCAAAAACTAGACTATAAAGTATTACTTGTCCTGTCAGTAGGTTTATTAGCAGGTATTATATCTGGTGTCTTTTATTTAAAAAATTCCTCAGACAGCTACAAGACACCAATTTACTCTCAAAATGAAACTATTAAGCAACCTAAATTTGAAATCAAACTAAATGAAAGCAATATTATGCAGTACGAAGAGCCTAATAGTGGAATGAGCTTCAGTTACGTGATAGTTAATATAAGTATTACTAACACAAGTAATGACACACTATCATTCATACCAGTTTTTCAGTCGCATATCCGTACTGCAAAAGGAAAGTCACTAGATATGTCACCCTACCCTGACTTGAAAAATCCTATAAACGCAGGAGATATTGAGCCTGGTGTAACCTTAACTGGAGAACTGAGTTATTTAGTTTCTAATACTGATCAGCAACTTCTATTCTACTTTGGTCCAGACTGGAGTGAAGAACCAGTGTTTATTAGGCTGTAGTTTTTACGGTTGCTATAGCGCGAATAAACAATCAGCCCAACTAATTACTGTGATTGCAGTATTTTCAGGTTATTACTCCCTATTTAACCAGTTCAAACTCGGTTAAATAAATAGAATTATTTGTACCGGATTCACCATGAAACTTAACTTTTTGGCCAACAGCATAATCAAGATTGTTGCCAGTTATAAGCACGTGGGTTGTCCCACCATATGTAACTGTATATTCACCGCAGGAATTCTTTTGTAGAGTTACTCCTTCTTGTTCAACTTGACCGCCTATTTTCTGATATGTGGTACTGCAACTTTTATGGTCATCGCTTTCCCCTCCTCCTTCACTTTCATCATCATTAGATGCTGGAGGGGTAGCAGGCGCCACGTTTGGTGACTGTACTGGCTGAGCATTAGAAGTCGGGTTATTTTCCTGTACTACATTAACAATATCGTTGATTTTATCTATACTATTATCTAATTCTTTTTGAATATCCTCTGTACCTACAGTATCACCAAGTAAAAATGATTTATAATTGGCAACAAGATCAAGCAAATTCGTGGCCAGTTTGTTAGCTGAATCTTGTGCTCCAGCCAGATCATCAACATTACTAATATCTGACTGCATATCTATGAGGGCTTTTTGCAACTCATCTAAAGAACCGAGCAACTTTTTTGTATCGTCCGACTTAATCTCTTGTAGTTCATCCAGTCTCTCTTCAGCGATAGCTACTTTATGTTTAAATCTAGAGGTATCAGATAGTGATGTTGCTATCCGTAGCTTTTCAAAAGCCCTATCCATGAAAAACATCGTATCGCCAGGCTTTGATGAGTCAACAAGAGATGAAAGACCAGCACCAATAATAAACAGTAATATTAAAACTGTAATTACAACTCCTGGCCACCCTTTACGAAAGGGATAGGATAGCATAAGTTTAATTTTCTCAACAATTATTTGTCGGTTATCTTGTCCGTCCATTAGTGCTATTGTATCTTATGTTATGTTTTGTTCCAATTGTACCGAATAGTTCTAGTCGATACTCCCTATTTAACCAGTTCAAACTCGGTTAAATAAATAGAATTATTTGTACCGGATTCACCATGAAACTTAACTTTTTGGCCAACAGCATAATCAAGATTGTTGCCAGTTATAAGCACGTGGGTTGTCCCACCATATGTAACTGTATATTCACCGCAGGAATTCTTCTGTAGGTCTACTCTTTCGCATAGAGCTTGACTCTCTAATCATCTCCAGCCTCATTATTATTTGCTGGTGGAATAGCTGGCGTTACTGGCTGAGTATTAGGAGTTGGGTTATTCTGTTGTACTTTATTTATAATATCGTTGACCTTATTTACACTGTTATTTAATTCCTTCTGAATATCTTTTGTATTTCCAGTATCACCAAGTAAGAATGCTCTGTAACGAGCTATAAGATCAAGCAAATTCGTAGCTAGTTTATTCGCTGAATCTTGGGCTTCAGATAGTTCATTGACATTACCTATTTCAGACTGCATATCGATTACAGCAATTTCTAACTCATCTAAAGAAACGAGCAACTTTTTTGTTTCGTCCAACTTAAACTCTTGTAATTCAGTTAGTCTCTCTCCAGCTACAGCTACTTTATATTTAAATCTAGCAGTATCAGAAAACGATGTTGTTATCCGTAGTTTTTCAAAAGCCCTATCCATGAAAAACATCGCATCACCAGGTTTTGACGAGTCAACAAGAGATGAAAGACCAGCTCCAATAATAAACAACAGGATTAACACCGCCAATACAATTCCTGGCCACCCTTTACGAAAGGGATAGGATAGCACATCTTTGATTTTTTTAGTTGATTGTTTTTGAGCTTTTTTGTTCATTAAATCCATTATATCTTATGTTTATATTTATTCAAATTATGCCGTCTACATCTTGAGGTAAGGTCGCTAATAACTATCAGATTAAGATTTAAGAGTTCTGGCAAATAAGGTCAATGGCTATCGTGGGGTATTTGTTTTTATTATTGACGTGGCTGATGAGACTGCTTAAGCCATTTAGTCGTCCTGGTTGACTAGATTTCATAAATAATTGATAATATATTCTATGAGACGATTTCCGCAACCTGGCATGGTTGAGCGCCATAATTCGCGAATTGGCAATACTGTTCATTTGGCAAACCATAACCAAGGACTATCCGAGAGTATTACTGACCCCGAACTTCACCCGCGGGTGTTAGTTCTGCCTGGTGGCGGAATGCGTGGCGTATATAGCGCGGCTGGATTGGCTGCACTAGAGCATCTTCATAGTAGCGAAGAGTTTGACTATGTCATTGGTACGTCATCAGGAGCAATCAATGCTTCATATTTTGTTTCTGAGCAAAGCCGAGATTGCTACGATGGTTGGATGGATGTCGTTCCCACGCGGAACTTTGTAAATTTTAGACGACTAGGACGTATTATGGACGTCAATCATTTACACGATCATCTGATGACAGAAGATCCATTTATACTAGATCAGAATAAAATCCAGAAATCGCCTGTTGAGTTGTTAGTTTCACTCACAAATTTCCGTACCGGGAGGAACACCATCGTTTCGGCTAGGGGTCGAGACGATATTCCCATGCTCGTGAAGGCGTCTTCTGCACCACCAATTTTATTCAATGAAGAGATAACAGTTGATGACGAGAGATACTGCGATGGCGCAATAACGAATAATATACCGATGCAAGCCGCTCTTAAGCTAAAGCCTAAGCACGTAGTCGTAATGGCTAGTGATAACCTTGAAAATTCAACCGAACTTGGTGTAAGAATTGCAGCTCCTTTTTTGAGAGCAATGAGCAAGCTCTCCAAAATGCATGAAAATCTTGTAAATGGTTATCGGCGTGGCATGATTGATTCAGAACGAAATCGCCAGACGTTAATGAATCTTGCTGTAGGGCCAGAGATAGCACTGGATGTGGTATTTCCAATACAGACTATTGGCAGGCTTTGTGTTGATCGGAGAAAAGTAGTAGATGCTGGTGTTGAAACCCACAACGCTGTACTTGCACACCTTGCTACATAATTGCTACTGCTGGTATTACATGCCTCATTATTACAATAGATATAAATCCGGTTGTTCTCGGTTTTTTACAGAACTATAATTCTGTCGTAATTCTGAATATTCGTGTAGCCGGTAAACTCTAGACGAGTTTTTAAATACCAGAAATAAGTGTCTTTCCTTAAGTGATAATAGTTTTACTGCTCATGTTTCAAAGACTATTCCACAGTGAACGTTCTTTAAAATCTTGATTACAAGTGGTAGTATAATAAGCATATAGACAAGGAGAGTGAAATGGCAGACGAAACAACGAAAACCAAACAGACACTAATAGAGACAATGTCAGATACGGCGGATAAAAAGCCGATGCGTAAAGGTTTGAAGAAAGTACGTTTGGTTGTAGGTGTATTTGTGGCGTTTATAGTAGTTTTGGTGATAGTAGCCGTAGTAGCGACGAAAGGAGCAACAAGTTCAAGCGACAAGTTCCTGAATGCCTTGCAGGCCGGGGATGGTCAGACAGCGTATAGCCTATTTTCTAGTGAGGCTAAGAAAGAGGTTCCAGAAGACGAATTTATGGCTGTAGTGAACCAGATAGGTCCAATCTTGAATACTGAGGAAAAAAGAACATCATCTAGCGTTTCGGGAGAGACAGGATCTGCATCTACTGCTGAGGTGGACTATGAGATAGAAGGTACTGACGGTAAAACATACGTCTTTGTAGTTAACTTGGTCAAGGATAACGGTGAATGGCGAGTCCTTAACTTTGATAGCCATACAAAAGACAAGTAATCTAAAAAATAACGATCTTGTCTTACAAGTTTTATGTTTTTTGTATTTACTTGAGTCATTGGTTTAGATTTGTAAACTGTTATTTAGTGATATAATGCAGTTGAATATAAGTAGAGATTATTAAATAGGAGGAATAATTATTATGTCTAGCGAAACAGAGCCAACAAAAAACGAGCCAGCCAAAACTGGCAAAGCAAAAAATACTTTGGATAACAAAACACTTACTATAGTTGGAGTTGTAGTCGTGCTGTTAGTCGGTAGCTTTGTCCTTAAAGGTATTTTCCTTACAAGTAGTAATACTGTGCTTGAAAAGGCTATTGAGACTGCTTCAAACGGTGATGTTAGCGTTGATTCTAACTTGAAAGACAATTCAATTACTGTTAAAGATAAGGATGGTAACAGCACAACTCTCACTTCAACTCAAAATCAAGATCTTCCAGAGGGCTTCCCAAGTGCTATCCCACTTTATAACGGACAGTCAATAAAATCTTCTTACCGGATTGATGCACCTGAGGGTGGAACAAATTGGTCAGTTTCCGCTGAATCTAATGACGACGCAGCTACTATCAAAAACTTCTTTGTAGATAAGCTTTCCGACTGGACTAAATCAGATGAGTTGCTTATTAATGGTAGCTACACCCTTGTTTTCACGAAGGATAATATAGGGTTGTCCTTAAATATTATGCCAAACGACTCTGGTCCAGCATCTGATATTTCCTATATCGTAACTGCAAAATAATAGACTCACGTAAGATTGTTCGTCGAGAAGGTTTGCCCCCTGTCCTCATCTACCCCGCGATGAATTCATATAAAACGTCGATAAGCTCGGTTTGATTACTGTAAGTTAGATTTTGTTCAGATATAAACCTCAACGAGCCCGAAGGCGTTGTGTTTGCCTTATGGACTAGTAGAATTTTCTTGTTATGAGAATTTGCCCATCCAAGTTCTATCCCTTGTCCAGTTGAGGGGTATGAAGTCTCTGCAATTATTAAATCCGATTCCTCTATGATTGTTTTTGTCTTAACAGTCTTGTTTCTGTTATCGTGTGGCAAAAATATCTCATGTTCTACGAATAGATTAGACTTTCTTAACGGTTCGTATAGCCTTGATATATAATCATAATTTCCAGAATGAGAAATGTATATTTTCATACATGAATTATACCAAAGACAAGCATCGCGGTCGCGATAGTGGTGCATCAGACTAGAGTTTATTTTTGATATGACCGATGTAATGTTTTGCGTTATTTGGAGATTTTAGTCGTACAACTTTTTAACCCGAACCGCTCAAGGCTTTTTCAATTTCTACACGCTCACTCCGCATCAACAAGCTCATCAGAAGATGATAGAAGTTATCTTAGCTAACGTTGGCGCGATAATTACCTTCCGTACAGGAATTCCAAAGGATGAAGAACTACTATTACCACTGTTCGAGCCCTGCGTATAGCTAGGAGAGTTGCTAACCTACCTGCCTTCAATTTTTACTGTCGTATAACAGGCGTTGAGACAAGTGAGCCTGTAAGCGGCGAAACCTTATTTATGGATCACTAAAAGTTAATAGGATGGATTAGTGAAACGTGCGTAATAGTCAGGATATTGACTTTTAGTTACTTGCTCCCACTTTGCTGTTTCATTGGGGGGACCAATATGATTTTTGTTATATACGAGTAATACATGAACCGTTCGTAGCTTATAATCAACGAATAGAATTATCCTATTCCCCGATGATTTTGCAGACTGGTTGGTTCCAGCGACCCTGAAACTGTGCTTGTGAATTGCACACTTATCCGGAGAGTTGAGTATTGGAGGTGTGAGCCTCCCGGACTCAAGTAGCAGGTCAATATTATTGAATTGAGCAACAATTGCCTTCCGAGTGGACAGCCACTGTGATTTATACTTCTTCTGAAAGTCTTTTATGTAGTGTTTCTCTGCGAAAGGTTCGACAACTACTCGAAATGGTACATCAACACTAGTAGACATGCTCCGATTCTTCCTGGGTAATCAGTTCGTAGGGTATGAATTGCTCCAAGCGGCTCCCCTGATAGGGTAGTTGGCTATGAGTAAAGGCAACGATTTCGCGAGTATTGGAGTCTTTCCATTTTTTTACCACTTTGCTAATTCTCTGTTTTTCTTGTGGAGTGAGTTTTGAGCGACGATTAGCTTTTCCTGCACGAGTTAGAGTCGTCCAGTAAGCTCCCTTAGGTGATTCTTCAATTGAGAGCTTACCAGCTTCAGCCATCTCTTCATAAACACGAAAAAACTGATCAGGCACTGGGCCATAATTGATTTTTCTATATTTCATTCCACTCATAGGTTTTAGTTCGTCGTAGAACCAGCTGAAGTCAGTTAGGTAGAGTAGTTTAGCGAGAAAAGTTTTTGGCAGGGATTTATTAGCTAGCTTAGAATATACATCAATAACCTCTATTATCATTTGTTCATACTTTTCGTAATCAGGTACTTCTTGTGCGACAAGCTCAGTAATGTCTATACCAAGGTAATCTGCTAGCTTCCCTAGCTCTTCGCTGTTCAAATCGCGATCACCTTTTTCAACCGCAACCAATGTGCTGCGATTAATATCCATCGCGCCTGCTACTTGTTCCTGTGATAGACCATAAATTTTACGCAATTCGCGTATGTTTTGTTCAAGGGTCATGCCTATACCTTTCATTTTGCTTGTGCCTCATTGTATCATCTTCAACGATTTAATGTCAATATATACAACATAAGTGATTAAATTGTTGACAAATATAACATATCTATAACTACAGGGTCTAACCCTAAACAGGTAGCATAACAAGGAAAATGCCACAATCTACACATGCCTTCTAGAAATACTGTCCGTGGATATGACGCTAGAACAGTATCTGGATTT
>CAZKAL010000012.1:0-6346 GCA_964550995.1 uncultured Candidatus Saccharibacteria bacterium
TAATATTTTCTTTGATTTCTGTGATGTATCCATGGCTCTTATGTTATTACATTACCTTGCATTAATCAATGCATTTATAAATCCGGCAAACATTGGATGTGGCTTATTCGGACGAGAAGCGAGTTCAGGATGGAACTGCGAAGCCAAAAAGAACGGATGATTTATGGCTTCTATCATTTCAACCAAACTATCGTCAGGAGACACTCCACACGCTTGTATGCCCCACTTTTTGTACTGATCACGATAGTCGTTGTTACACTCATATCGATGCCTA
Source organism: uncultured Candidatus Saccharibacteria bacterium (assembly GCA_964550995.1). Classification (GTDB taxonomy): domain Bacteria; phylum Patescibacteriota; class Saccharimonadia; order Saccharimonadales; family SZUA-47; genus CAZKAL01. The sequence goes on from CAZKAL010000012.1 coordinate 275, forward strand.
TGGCGCTCTTGAATCTTATTGGTTCCGTATACCAACTCGGCGAGTGTTGCAGGTTTTATATTACAAGGATAATTTCCGAGACGCATTGTACCACCAGTTGCTTCTTTTCCTTTTTGGTCCTGCATAGTGTTTATTACTGGATTTTTCGTATTTGGGTCTATTTCAGTCGTATTGGCGTCTACAACACCAGCATTGCGTGCAGCTGCAATTACCGCCATCTGGAGACCTAAACAAAGCCCTAAATAAGGAATTTTCTCTTTCATTGCAAATTGAGCTGAAATAATTTTTCCTTGCATTCCGCGCTCGCCAAATCCGCCAGGTACAACAATACCATCTACGTTTGATAACATTTTAGCAACGTTTTGCTGAGTAATCTTTTCTGCATCAATCCATTTTATGTCCACTTGGCAATTTTTGGCCCACGCCGCAGCACTTAGTGCCTCAAATACTGACATATAGGTGTCTTTGTTGTTTAAGTACTTTGCAACTACACCAACTTTAACTATAGGTGCATCCTTATTAGTTGCTCTAGACACTAAATCTCGCCATTTCTTTAGCTTTGCTTTGTGAGCTTTGAGGTCTAGTTTATTAACTATTACATTATCAATACCGCGCTCCTCAAGTGTGAGAGGTACCTCATATATAGTCTCAGCATTTGGTAGTGAAACTATAGCCTCTGGCCCTACTCCGCTAAACAAGCTTAGCTTATCTATAGCTTCCTGATGAGCTTCGTCCTCACTCCGTGCTACTAGAACGTCTGGCACAATACCGAGCCCGCGCAGTTCACGTACAGCATTCTGGGCCGGCTTTGTTTTTAACTCACCACTAGCTCCGAGGTAAGGAAGATATACAACATGTACAAAAACACAATTTTCTCGGCCAACTTTTACAGACAGCTCACGAATTGCTTCTATAAAACTAAGACCTTCGTAGTCGCCAACAGTACCACCAATTTCTACAATGTGGACATCAAAGCCATCTGCCGTTTCCATGATTGAGTTAACGATTGCATTAGTTACGTGAGGAATAATCTGTACGGTTTTGCCTAAGTATTTACCTGCTCTTTCGTCGGCTACAACTCTCTGTAAAACACGCCCACTCATCAGTGAGCTAGATTGTTTGAGGTCAAGATCCAAAAATCTTTCGTAATGTCCCAAATCTAAGTCAGTTTCAGCACCGTCTACTGTTACAAAACATTCACCGTGTTCACCTGGGTTAAGGGTCCCTGCGTCGACATTTAAGTATGGGTCACATTTTTGAATATTGACATTCAGCCCTCGACTTTTCAATATATTACCAATCGAAGCAGCCGTAATACCCTTTCCTAGACCAGAAAGTACACCACCAGTGACAAACACATATTTAGGCTGATTTTTCTTACTCAACTCTTTTCTCCCTCAAAACTTCTCTAGATTATATACTACCAGATATCCAACAAAGTAGAAAAACAAAATAGGACCGTAGACTACTTTATTATTTAGTACTCCTTACAGCAAACTGAATTATTTTAGTATTTCTTTAGCTTTGTCTAGTTGTGGATCTTCTTTATTCTTTATATTTTCAGGTGTTAAGTCTACAGAAACATCTGGATCTATACCTTCTTTGTCGATATTTTTACCACCTGGGGTATACCACCTTGCTATCGTAACCTTTAGGGTACCGCCACCTTCTAGATCAATAAGCTGCTGAACACTACCCTTTCCAAAACTTGTTTTTCCAACTAATGTGGCGACCCCGTTATCTTTCAATGCTCCCGAAACAATTTCACTAGCACTTGCACTTCCCCCATCTATCAGTACTACAGTTTTTACACCACTTAGTATTGGCGTGCTAGAGGTTTTGAAAGTTTTAATGGTCTCCCCACCGCGTTTTTCATCCAGTACAGTGCTACCTTTATCTAGCCAGATGCTCGATACTCCAACTGCTTCATCAAGCAACCCTCCAGGATTACTACGTAAATCAAGTACAACTTTTGAAATACCAGCGTCCTTAAATTCCTGCGCAGCTTTGCGGGCTAATGACGTAGTGTCACTGCTAAATCGGGCAATTTCAATTATCCCTACACCGTCTTCAGTCCGCCATTTAACACTTGGTATGTCTATCGTATCTCTAATTATTGGGATACTAATACTCTCGCCATCACGTACAACATCCAAAACTACCTCTGTTCCCTTTTCGCCCCGAATACGTTTTACGGCCTCGAAAACGGTAATACTAGTCGAATCTTCGCCGTCAATTTTAGTAATTATGTCGCCTGGGCGAATCCCAGCTTTATCTGCTGGAAAGCCCTTAATCGGCGCGATTATAACAACAAAATCACCTTTCTTGCCTAACTCTGCTCCAATTCCTTCAAATGTCCCATTTAAATCAGAGTTAAAGTCCTTAGTTTCTTTAGCATTTAAGTATCGTGTGTAAGTATCCCCAACAGCAGAGACGGCACCGGCTTTGAGCCCGTCCAACAAGTCAGTAGGAGAGATATCTCCGTCGTATTTTTGATTTAATAATCCGTAAATTTCTTGTAGACCATCTGTTGAGAGATCACCTGACTGGCTGTTAGATATTAATACTTTATTTTGATCACTTCCTAATGTTAGTCTGCCATCACCGATTAATATACCAGTACCGAACAGCACTGTAGCTACAACAACTAAGACGACTATTTTTAGATATTTTCTCTTGTTTTTTCTTTTTATTGGCATGACACTGTCCATTTCTTGATTTTTTAACACTTGTATTAACCCCTTAACCTTATTTATTTACTATGAACAATATCCGTACACTTGTCCTGATGGCGTAACTTGGTGTGGATACCATGTTTGCCAACCTCCACCATGATCTATAACTACAACATAACCTAGGCCACCCTTACAGCCTTTAAAAATTATGTCGCCACTTGCAGCAGCTACAATAGGCGTATAAGCACTTGCAGCAATATCTAGACCTGTGTGGAAACTATTTAACCCCCCATTACACTTAGTAGAATAGTACCATGCAGGTGCAACGCATCCATAAGATTGGCTAATATATCCTACTCCGCCGAGTAAGGGCCACTTATAGCCATTTATTAAAGAATTCCCTCCTGCAGATGGATTTTGTGTTACACCATTTTTGTATACTTGAAAATGTATATGCGGTCCTGTTGAATACCCTGTTGAGCCTAATTCACCTATTTTCTGCCCAACCGTAACAGGGCCTAGGCTTGCTGTATTGCCAGCTGACAATAAAGCTGCAAGTTGTGACTCGGCTTTTTCCAACTCTGCATGTTGCGAGGCAACAAGACTGCGATAACGTGACTCTTCTCCTTGAGTTGCATCTAACAAATCTTGCTGTTCCTGATTACGCGCTGCTAATAAGGATTTCTGCTTTTCTTGTTCAGCTAATAGACTTTCTTGTTCTTTTTTTTCTTTTTCAATCTGTTGTTTTATCTGGACTACCTCATCAGCTGAATTTTTGACAGTCTCTTGTAGTCTACCTAAATATTCTTGATTATCAATAAAATCTGCAAAACTATCGCTGGCTACTAGTAGCTCGACGGTAGAGACATCACGCCTAGCGTAAAGCGCTCGAATTGCTGCTTTGAGTAGTCCTTTCTGACGGTCAAGCTCTTTTTTTGTCTGCTCAAGTTTTAATTTAAGTTCACTAATCTTTGTCCCGGTTAATTCTATTGATGTAGTTGCTTGTGAGATCTGAATTCCTAGTTCACTAATTTTAACTTTTAGTGACTCTTCTTGTTTAGATAATTCTGAGATTTGGTTGTTGTTACTATCAATTTGTGATTGTAAATCTTGAGATTTTTGCTGTAATTGTTCTATAGTTTCCGCTGAAACAGACCGAGATAGTGGCGTCAGAACTAATAAGACAACAATTATAGCTAAAACTACTCTATTGTATTGATTTAATAATACTGAAAGCATAAGTATATTTTATCACTTATAGTATGAATTATGTAGTGATAGCGACAAAGCTATAGAATGCTACGAAACTGTAGCGCTACTGCATAATAAATCAGATTACCAATCTTTCAATCTTAAATGTTTCTCCATCGCCAGCATACTGGATACAGAACTAATCAAAATACCGACTAAAATTGAACCCATAAGCATTACTGTAATGATGTTTGTCTGAGTAAAAAAGGCGTAAGTTTGAGAGAACTCCGGCTGGTTTGAGACTTTACTTCCAAGTGAAAACACCAAAGAATACACAATCATAGTTGATATTATCCCAGCAATGACACCATACAGGGACGCTTCAACCATAAAAGGACCTCTAATATAATCTGGTGTTGCTCCTATAAGCTTCATAATCCTAATTTCGTCGCGTCTTGTGTATATTGCCATTCTGATTGTGTTAAAAACTATCATTATAGATACAAGCGACAGGACAGAAGCTGAAAGTATACTACCCGTATTGATATATCTCTGAGCTGCGGCTGCACTATCTATGGTGTCTTTAGCAGCAACTTGTCCTAGCGACACTTCTTCAACTATATTTTTGTAATCACCATTGTCTATGTAATCTTTCACTTCAGGCATTCTTTCCAAATCGCTAACCGTAATACGTAAGCTAGACGGCAAGGCATCTCCACCTACTAAATCAAAGGCTTGTAGAATATCCTTGTTATCCTTAAAATCACCAGCAAAATCTTTTTTGGCTTGATCCTGAGTTATAAGATCAACTCTTTCAACAAAATCTAGCGACCCCAAGTTTGTTTGGAGGGTTTTTTTATCTGTGTCCGACGCACTATCATAGAAATACACTGCGGCTTTAAGATTACGAGCAAGCTCATTTATAGCATTATTTGCGGTCGTATTCATGACAACAGCAAGCAAAATAATTGTTAGAGATACAACCATAACCGCGGTGGCCGCAATTGTTAACCAGGCATTTCTAGACAAATTAATAAACCCTGATTTTACTATCCTAAGTGTCGTATAAAATCGTCTTGAATTACTCATTTTGAACTACTACCCAAATATTTTGACCTTGCCTTGTCGCTCGCTATTTTTCCGTTTCTTATAATTACAACTCTACGTTTCAATTTATCCACTATTTCCTTGTTGTGCGTAGTCAACAAAACTGTCGTACCGTATCGGTTTATCTTTTCTAAAACCCGGATTACATCCCAAGCATGTTTAAGGTCTAAATTCCCTGTTGGTTCATCAGCAATTAAAATCTTTGGTTGCCGTACTATAGCCCGAGCTATTGCAACACGTTGTCTTTCCCCGCCAGAAAGCTCAGCAGGATAGCTTTTACCTTTGCCTTTAAGTCCTACTATTGATAAGACTTTTGGTACTGTATGACGAATCTCCTTGTTGCTCATTCCTACAATTTCTAAAGCAAAAGCAATATTTTCAAAAACTGTTCTATTGTCTAACAACTTAAAATCCTGAAACACCACTCCAATTTTACGGCGTAGATATGGGATATCTTTGTTCTTCAGTCGCTCATAATCAATACCACCAACAATTATCTTGCCGCTTGTAGGTTTTTCTTCTCGAGTTAAGAGTTTAAGAAGTGTAGATTTCCCTGCACCACTAGCACCAACAAGTACAACAAATTCTTTTGGCTCAATGTGAAGATTAATTCGATTTAAAACCGGCCCTTTTTTGTTATAGGTTTTTGTAACCCTGTCAAACAAAATCATAAGTACTATAGAGTATAGACCTAGCGATGGGTGTTAGTCTAGCCTTCTATTTTGTAGCAATTTGCAATTCGATTTCTTATCAGGCTATAAAACTCTTATTTAATTTGTGAATCTAAATAAGAATTAATAAACCCATTGATATTACCATCCAATACACCCTGCGTGTCTGTCGTTTCATATTTTGTCCTAGTATCTTTGACCATATTATATGGGTGTAGAACATAGTTTCGTATCTGATTGCCCCATGCTGCTTGTTCGTTGGGACCCTTAAGATCACTAATCTTATCTTTCCTCTGTTCAATTTGAAGTTTTGCAAGCTTGGAACGAAGAATTGTCATTGCTGTTTCTTTGTTCTGTAACTGACTACGCTCATTTTGAATAGCGACAACGATACCTGTAGGATTGTGGGTTATCCTAACTGCAGAGTC
>CAZKAL010000012.1:6446-11960 GCA_964550995.1 uncultured Candidatus Saccharibacteria bacterium
TTTGAATAGCGACAACGATACCTGTAGGATTGTGGGTTATCCTAACTGCAGAGTCGGTTGTATTAACGCTTTGACCACCCTTTCCACCACTACGATAAACATCAATTTTTAGATCCTTTTCGTCTATCACTACAGCCTCGGAAGAATCAATCTTTGGGACAACTTCTACTCGGGCAAAGCTAGTCTGTCTTAAGTTGTCAGAATTAAAGGGGCTTAATCTCACCAGGCGATGGACACCATTCTCGCCCTTCAGTCTTCCAAACAAAAAAGATCCACCCGATAGTTCCAGTGTTACACTTTTTATACCTGCTTCATCACCTGATGATTGCACTATCAATTTAGTATTAACACCTTCGGATTCTGACCAACGGGTGTACATTCTGAGTAACATTTGTGTCCAGTCCTGAGCATCCGTGCCCCCAGCTCCAGCAAAGATACTTATAATCACATCTGTATCGTCATAATGACCTCTAAACTGTAGCTCTCGTTTAGCAGCCGAAAAAGTGTCGCAAACTTTTTCAAACTGATCGTCAATTTCAGGCTGAAGGCTAGTATCCCCCAGTTCGTAAAGTTCGATTAAGTCACTTATTTTGTCTCTGAGATCTTCCCAAAACTTCAAACGTTTCTCTAGACCAGCATGTTCTCTGCTGATTTTTTGGGCTGTCTTATTGTCTTGCCAAAAATCTTTCGCTTGCATCGATTCAACCAGAGATGAAACTCTTTTTTTAATGCTTTCAATATCAAGCTGTTCGCAGGCGCTTAATACATCTGATTGAAGTTTTTTTATATCAAGAATTGAAGCCATAATTATAGTTTACTATACACTCGCCAATGATGACGACTTGTTGTCTTTTGAGGTAGATTACTTATCAAAAACTTCTTGGATATACCCTCTGAGTTTTCTAGCAGGAACTGTAGAGATTGAGCCTAGGACACCCAGACCCCAAGTCTGATCCGCAATGATTTCTTGGAACAGCTCGATACATTGTTTTTTTGAAACACCATTAATAAGTGCTGGCAGCCTGTTAAGATTTATAATCTGATCATCGACATAGAATTGACCATAACGATTCACTAAACCAGTAGCTGTTTGGCCAGAACGCATAGTCTTTCCTAACAAGTGTTTTTGAGCAGCAATGAAGTCTTCTTCGTCTAAAACACCCTCTTTTAGGCGCATTAATTCATCACGTACCAATCGTAGTAAAGATTGACTATTCGTCTTACTTACCTGAGCACCTAGCCACCAACTCGATAAATCTCTTGCATAAGAGGCACCTGATCCCATCCCATACACCCAACCCTTCTCACGGGCTGTTCCAAAAATTCGAGAGTACATTGTTTCTGTCAATATAGTACAGAGTATTTGTAAAGCAATTCTTTCTTTTGGTTCAAGATATCTTGCTAGATATAAGTCTAGGTAAAGATAGACATTTGGTATACTTGGTTTTCGTATAACAAGAGGGTCATCAATCGAATGTGCATCTTCCTCTGGTAGCGCTATGCGCTGACTGCCTTTCTGTAGCAATAGCCTCTTTTTAAAGAGCTCCTCTACCTCGCTATAATCACCATTAAAATTACCTGCAATTATAAATCTGGCATTTGAAAGAGTGTGTGTATTCTTATAATGATTTATCAAATCTCGGCGGTTTACACCAGGCAGTAGTTCTACTCGTTCGTTGTCTGTCAATGAAGCAAGACCCATTTCTTGACGTAAGGCTGAGTTAAGATACCGGAAATGGTTATTTGATCGACTTATCAATTCTTCGCGAACATTGCTCTTTTCAGAATCAAACTCTTCTTGCAAAAATTTAGGTGTGCTTATTGCGTCCAACAGTAAGCCTACTACTCTCTGCCATTCGAAATGTGCCGATTCAACTTCGTAAGTAATGTCATAAACACTCGTTGAAGCATTGGAATACGCTCCATTTTGTTCTAGAATGGCCTGAAAATCTCTAGCCTTATTATAATATCCGTTTGCACCTAGCAATACGTGCTCCATTAAGTGTGCTGTTTCCCACTTCTTTTTATCTAGCATAAACTCACCCGCCCTAAATCCAACTTCAGCAACGACCACCCCTGTCTTTGGCGTATCAATAATGATGCCTTTAAGGCCAGTCCCAAAATTCAATTCGTGTACTTTATGACGAAGCATATTTTTTAGTTTGTCCTTTAGATTTAATGCTTACGGCTTTTTTTACGATTTTTGCGTTGGGTTTTTCTTTTTTTCTTGCGTGTAGTTGATGTAATCTTTTTCTTAGAGCCAGCTCCAGAAGTACCACTTTTAACAACTTTGAAATCGTCTTCATCAAAAGATTCATCTGCTTCTATAATTCGGTCTGCGTTATCTACTGAAGCTCTAGCAGCTCTGGTTAGTTCTGTTTCTATTGGATCGTCAATGTGGTCATTAACAACGGGACGTGCATGGAATAATGATCGGACTACATCATGCCGAAGTACATTTTGCATTTCTTCAAACATTATTTTTGATTGACGTCGATACTCTACTAATGGATCTCTCTGTCCTACAGATATCCAGTGAATTCCCTGTCGCAGATGGTCCATGTTCTCAAGGTGCTGCATCCACAAGTTATCCATAATCTGTAAATATATATCGCGCTCTACCTTCTCCATAACATCTGAGCCGAATTCTTCTCGTTGGATTGCGTAACGCTTTAGAACTTCTTTTTCTAACTCTTTGGAAAATTTTTCTGAATCAATATCAAATAACTTATCTATAACATCATCATCGAGAGAAAAAACATCTTTCAAATGAGTTTCGAAAGAATCGCTAAACGAATCTTGAGACGCTGCCATTGCAGTTGCTTGTTCACGTATGAAATCGTTAACTTTTCCACTAATATTTGCCTGCTTTAGGACCTCTTTACGAAGAGTATATATCGCCATACGGTGACGGTTCATAACGTCATCATACTCAACAACATTTTTACGCGTGTCGAAGTTAAAGCCTTCAACTCGCTTCTGTGCAGCTTCTAAACTTTTACTAATTACCCTATTCTGGATTGGTGTATCATCACCAATCTTTAAGCGGTTCATTACGGACCGTACTCTATCACCACCGAATACTCTCATCAAATCATCTTCTGTACTTACGTAAAACTGAGTCGTTCCTGGGTCACCTTGACGTCCAGCACGTCCACGCAGCTGATTATCAATTCGGCGTGATTCGTGTCTTTCAGAGCCAATAACATACAATCCTCCGAGCTTAGTAACATCCTTTCCAAGCACAATATCTGTACCACGTCCTGCAATGTTTGTTGCTAGAGTAACAGCACCTTTCATACCTGCTTTTTCAACAATTTGAGCTTCACGTTCGTTGTTTTTGGCATTCAAAACTTCATGTTTAATACCAGCTTTTTTAAGTAGTCTTCCTAATTCTTCATTATTCTCAATGGCTGATGTACCAATCAGAACTGGTTGACCTTTCTTCTGGAGTGATTTTACTTCTGCGATTACTGCATCGAATTTGCCTTTTTTAGTACGGTAAATTTTGTCCGGTTTGTCATCCCTAATTAGAGGTTTGTTTGATGGAACTTCTAAAACATCAAGCTCATATATCTGTTGGAATTCTTCACTCTCTGTTTTTGCGGTTCCTGTCATTCCAGACAATTTATCGTACAAACGGAAGTAATTCTGGAAACTAACAGTCGCAAGAGTCATTGACTCCTCTTGAATCTCGACATTTTCTTTTGCTTCAATTGCCTGATGTAGACCTTCATTATAGCGTCTACCAGCGAGTAGGCGCCCGGTATGCTCATCTACAATCACAACTTCCCCGTCTTTTGTAACTACATAATCTTTATCCCTCTTGAATAAAGCCACTGCACGAACTGCTTGATCTAAGTGATAGATGGTTCTTATATTTTGTGTTCCGTATAAGTTATCGATACCTAGTGCTTTTTCAATATATGTAATTCCATCGTCAGTAAGTGTTACAGCCCGGCGTTTTTCATCTACTTCATAATGCTTGTCACGCTTTAGCTGACGAGCTAGTTTTGCAAATTGCTCATAGGAGACTCCACTTGTAGCTGAAGGAGCAGAGATGATCAATGGAGTTCTTGCTTCGTCAATCAATATTGAGTCAACCTCATCAACAATCGCATAATTTAAGTCTCTCTGACGCAGTTGTTCAACCTCACGCACCATATTGTCGCGTAAGAAATCAAAACCAAATTCATTGTTAGTACCATAAGTTATATCTGCATTGTAAGCTTCTTGTCTTGTGCAAGGACGCAAGTGCCTAAATCTTGGGTCTCTATGATCTTCGTTATTATATTCAATGTCATATATATATGAGTGGTCAGGTATTATCACTGCTGACGACAGCCCAAGTGCATGATATATTTCACTCATCCAGCCAGCATCACGCTGAGCAAGATAATCGTTCACGGTAACAACATGAACACCTTTACCTTCCAAAGCATTCAGATATACAGGTAATGTCGCAACTAGAGTTTTACCCTCACCAGTTTTCATTTCAGTTACCATACCCTCATGTAGAGCCATTCCTCCAATCAACTGAACATCGTAGTGACGCTGTTTAATTTGACGCCACGCTGTCTCACGTACTGTTGCGAATGCATCTGGCAATAATTGATCTAGAGTTTTGTCTTTATTTTTTAGAGCCTTACGAAATTCGTCAGTCTTCTTGTGCAAAGCACTGTCAGATAGTTTCTTGTACTTATCTTCCAAATCATTGATAGGCTTAACCTTTTTAGTTAGCCTCTTTAGTGTTTTTGCCTCAGGGTCCCCAAGAATTTTTTTTACTAGTTTTTTCATAAATATATTAAATCCTATACGTTGTTTTGCTTGTTTTGTTCGTAGTAGTCCGCGAGTAAATTAATACTCTCCCACCAAGCAGAATATATCGATTTTATTATAGCGTAAACACCCTGTTCAGCGCGAGAAGAATTTACCTAGTCTACGCCTAGCTCTTTTATTTTTGTGTTTATCTTTTGATCGAGAGTGCTTTTCTTTGTATCGTCTAAGCTGAGTTTGAAGATTTGCTTCAACTATATCAACCGCGGCAAACATGTTAGACGTTGATTCAGAAGCTGTTAAGCGTGCACCAGGAATATGTAATATCACGTCACAAGTGTACTTTTTGTTTGGAGAATTGCTTGTTGATTCACGTAGTTTCACATCTGCACGAACAGAACTTCTTACACTCCTTTTCAAATGACGGTCAAGTTTACCGACTTTTTTTTGCACATAGTGTTCTAGTTCTTTCGTGACATCAATTTTTGTACCTGCTATTGCTATATTCTCTATCATGATAATTTCACACCAGCCCTTCCTGCTGTCCAGCAAAGCTGGCTACCCTGTAGGGCTTTTTGGACCCTACCGCGTTTTTCTTTTCCGATACTCATTTCAAAGTATTCTTGATACATCTCATTGCGTTTCTCAAAGAAAAAACGCACTATGCCCTCAAATGTGTTAATTATCATATTGTTTCTTTTCCTCCCATATATTTTTGTAAAACTTCTGGAACTCTAA
>CAZKAL010000012.1:12060-15178 GCA_964550995.1 uncultured Candidatus Saccharibacteria bacterium
TATCATATTGTTTCTTTTCCTCCCATATATTTTTGTAAAACTTCTGGAACTCTAATTGACCCATCCTCATTTTGATAATTTTCGACAATAGCGGCCAATATTCTACTCAGCGCGAAAGCTGTTGCGTCATTAGTGTGCACTAGCTCTATAACCCCATTCTTATTTTTGGTACGAGTGTTTAAATCTCTAGCCTGAAAGTCTGTCATATAATCTGCTGTGTGTGTCTCTATAAATCTATCTTGGCCTGGGAACCAACAATCTATGTCTATTCCACTGGCATTAGGCTTCCCTATATCCGCAGTACTTTTTTGAATAAAATTATAATTGAGCCCTATTTGATTTACTAAATATTCCTGAATTGCTATTAAAAGTTTATGTTCATCCAAGCCACTTTCAGCAGTACTAAATACTTCCATTTCAAGCTTATCGAATTGATGAAGTCGTATAATACCTTCTGTATCTTTTCCGTATGTTCCAGCTTCACGGCGGAAACTTGTGCTATAGCCAATATAGCGAATAGGCAACTCATCTTCAGGAAGTATTTCATCCCAATACATTGTGCATAACGTGTGTTCAGCACTTGCGTTCATCCACAGATCGTCGCCTTCTAGCTTATACGTTACCTCTTCTGCATTAAGTCTAGCACTTGCTACATATGGAGCGGTTTTTAAGAGTGCTGGTGGCAATATTGGTATGAATGGCTTGGCGCTAACTTTCAGCCCATTTTCATCTATTAACTGCTTGATTACATTTTCATTAGTCAGAGTGTCTGTTACAAATTGCATAATCGCAAACTGCAACTGTACAAGCCCACCCTTTAGATATACAAACCGACTTCCGGATATTTTTGCTGCCCGCTCTTTATCCATTAAGCCCCTCTTATTGGCTATTTCCCAATGAGGCTTAGGCTTGAATCCAAACTTTGGTTTTTGCCCTACGTTTTTTACAACTACGTTGTCTTCTTCCTTATCACCTATCGGCACATGGTCTAGCGCAAGATTAGGTATTTTACTCAGTTTTGCCTGCAATTCAGATTTGGATCTTCTCAATATTTCTTCACGGTCTGCTAGCTCAACTTTTACTTGTTTACCCTCGTCTATTAAAGACTGTTCTGGCTTACCTCCCTTCATTCGAGAGCTAATTTCGTTTCTTCGCTGTCTTAGTTTCTCTGTTTGCTGGAGGAGATCCTTGTGTTCTGAATCAAGCCGTAACAACAATTCTACGTCTACGTCGACTTGTTTTTGAGCGCTTTTTTGTTTTACTAATTCCGGATTATCCCTAATCAATTGAATGTCTATCATATAGATATAGTATACAACTAACTGTCTGCAGTCTATAGCTTTTTAGTAGACTTAGCTTGGATAGCTTTTAGTGTCATTGTCGTGCGAGCCTTTGCATATTCACAGTGTTCACAAGGCCCACCCATAGCCGCGACCCCGACTTCTGGGATGTCCCCTTCTAGACATTTTTTCATGCGTATTAAAGTGTCATCTACCCAGTCAGAATTACCCGTATATGGAAAAACGTGAGTCTCAAATTCAACCACATTATTAAAACCATCACGGTCTGTCGTACCAGTTGCATATACAAAGTACCCTGTATCGCTTACCTTCAGATCGTTTTTACGAAGTAGCCATTGATAAACTTCCATTTGTCGCCTATACATATCCTGCCAGCCTCCTACGGGACCGAGTTTGGTAACAGGTTTATCTTTAGCTGTAGCTTTATAGTCGACAACTATAACACTCCCTTCTTTATCTACCCAAAGATCATCAACCGCTCCAAAAACATGCAGATTTGTCGGTTTATGCAGATGTACGATTCCAGTAAAATTATGTCGCCACTTATCTAGATCCTTATGATTATATGGAATTGCCTTTATTCCATTATCTTTCATTAATGGATGGGGTTTTTGTTGTTCACGGTAGATATCGAATTCTTTCTTAAATAATTCATCAATAGCTTTATTGATATTGAACGGCGGAGTACTAGGTCTCTTAATCCCTAAACGAGCATCAAGCCAAAAACACCTCGGGCATTGAGTAAAAAGTTCAATTTTCGTACGACTAATCTTATAAGGTTGATTTTGACCTTTTTTGTATGGTCTTCTTTTATACTTATTCATTGATGAAATTAGTTAGACGAGGTCACACTTTTTAAAATTTCATCTAGAGCTGGTCCACTCTTGTCCCACACTTTATCTTTTGCAATGATGCCAACCAGTTTTATTTTGTCGTCTTTTATACCAATTAACATTTTTATAGTGGCTTTTAAGTCTCGCCCAGTAAATTTATCACACGTTGCCGTAACATTATAAGATGTGTTGAAATTAGTTTGTGGGCTTTCTGTAACGATTACACTACTAACTTCTTGGCAGCTACCGTTTTCAAGTGACTTTGATTCAGAATACTGGTTTTTAAAAGTAGTAAATAGTTGACTTTTTTGAGAATCCTGCAACTCATTATAATTAACACCTAAATCATTACTACTTATTAACATCCCCTGGTCACTATTTTCTAGCGTACCGCCACCGTCGGTATAAGCTGTATCAATACCTGGTGTTACTACATCAATTTTTTGCCATTGTGATGGCCTTAAAAAACTTATTCCACTATCGTTTTCTTGAACTAGGTCAGAGGATGAAATCTGACTCTTATTAGAATTAAAAACTATTGCATATGAAGATATACCCACAATCAAAACCAATAAAAATAATACAATCATAATTATAATTGTTTTGTTTTTATTAGATTTACCAGTGTTAACATCAGTATTAACTAATGCAATAGTAGGCGTACTGCTTTGTTGAGGAGACAAAGAAGGTGTCGGAGGAGATGGAGGCGATGGAATAGTAGGCTGATTCTGAGTCATAGCTTGCTGTTGCAAGTTTTCAGTACTATTTGTATTAACTTCTGGGTCCATATTACTCCTTTATTAATTAACTTATGCTAATTGTATCTTTAAAATTCCCGTAACGCTAATTAATTTGAACAATTACTACAGCAGTTATTGCAGCTGTTTCTGCTCTGAGCGTAAATTCTGACAGAGCTAAATGATTTATATCTTTATCTTTAAATAACTGCTTTTCATCATCTGACCAGCCACCTTCAGGACCTAT
>CAZKAL010000012.1:15278-18038 GCA_964550995.1 uncultured Candidatus Saccharibacteria bacterium
CTTTATCTTTAAATAACTGCTTTTCATCATCTGACCAGCCACCTTCAGGACCTATCAAAACTCCAATGGAGTCTTTCCCTTTTTCGATTATCACATCTCTTGTTTCAACTGGAGATCCTTGCTCAGCTACATAAATATCTACATTGTCTTTTAGCTCATTAATAGCTGTTTCAATATTTATTGGCTCTCTAATTTTTGGAATATCAACTCTACCACATTGTTCTGCTGCTTCAATTACAATTTTCTTAGCACGCTCTATATCAAAACCTGTCTTTTCTGTTCTATCGGTAATTAACGGCACAAAATGCCTAACCCCCAATTCTGTAGCTTTCTGCATAATCCAATCGTTCTTATCTTTTTTAAGTAAAGAGAAGCACAAATATATTTCTCTGTTTGGTGTTTTAGCTTCCATGTCTGTTACTAAACTCAGGTGAACTGCTTTTGGCTCTATTCTGTCAATTTTATAGAGTCTTTCTTCTTTAAGATCATTAAACATAATGATTTGTTGATCTGGCCGAAACCGTAAGACCTTTGTCCATTGATGTAGCAACTCTTGGTTGTTAACCCACACCTTTCGATCTAGTTCTAACGAATTACCAACGTAAAATCTATGCAGTTTCATATTCTATATGCTATCACGTTGAAAAGCCTAGTAGTATTGATATTTACCATCAACACAAGAGTCCTTATAAAAATCATAGTAATTACTACTAGGATCACAGTATTTATCTAATGAACTTGAATCAAATAAGTTATTGTTTTTATATAGCCGCGGCTCAATATCAACACAATTTTTCCCCTTTTTCCAGCCATAGTTTGATATGTACAGAGTCCTCGCTTTATAGCTACTCTGATAATCATACGAGCTGCTACTATACGAACCTGATAACCCTTGAAATAATACAGAGCTAGCATCTAGGTTTAAGCCGGATTTGTTGTTATAGCTTACGCAGAGAGTATATGTCCCATCGTTGTTATTAGTATAGGTAATTTCTTCAGGAATATCCTTAGGAGTGGCTGTGCCCAAATCATCAGGTATCTTGTTCTCTTGAGATATATAATTATTTAGGTCAGTAGCTATCTCTGACGCAGTCTCGTTCACTTGTTTATCACGTTTCTGGCCTGACGCTGTTATTACCACATATACAAACAATATTAGTGTTAAAAAGCTCAACACCCCTATGCCAATATAGTATTTTTTAATACCTTTCATGTTTATAAATTCCTGTGCTCATCAACCCAATAGTAAGCAAATAATGCGCCCCATACGACGATAAATACTACTGCAGTTCCTATTGTCTTACCAAGATTGTTGCTTTCCCCACCGATAGACGCCAGAATCGAACCGACTATAGTAAGCAAGGCAGAAAACGTAACTATAAAAGATACTATTTGAGTTATTTGGCTAAATCGTCTTTTGGTTGACTCAGTTTTTAGTCTTGGATCGGCCAATTCAGCTTTCTTTAGCCGTAGAAAGAAAAATGCAAATATTGGAATACTCACTATCATTAATGCAAGTGGTGGCGACAATGATACAAACCCAGATTCTCCATTGATAAGTGCAACAACTACCCAATTTATTGCTATAGCCACAAACCAAAGCATAAAGCTCATGATCGCATACTCCACACCTCTTATGCTCCATACCTTGACAACTGGCACAGATTCCCGTGGACTGTCACTCAAAATGCCTAGATTTGGATTGTTCATTGGAGCTGGAATTGACGTCTTATTATCAACATGCTGACTCACTTCATGCTGTCCAGGAACCTGCTCCTTATTTTGCTGGTGTTGTTGATCACCCCCTGGAATAAGATGTTCTGAACCAGAACCATTAAGTTTATTTTCTGTATCCATTTAAACCACCTTTCGGATTAAATGTTGTTATTTTATAAACACATAATAATACAAGACACTAATGATTAAAAATCTTAGACTAGAGACAGCACAACTAAACACTCTATGTGCGGTGTTCTTGGAAAGAAGTTAAAGCCTTGCGCAGACAATACACGGTAGTTCTTCTCAAGCAACTTCACATCTCTCGACTGTGTTGACGGGTTACAAGACAAATAAATTATCTTTGAGGGCTTAGCCTCTAGAAATCGCACGATTACATTTTTATGCAGACCAGCACGAGGAGGGTCAACAATTATTATACTTTCTTTCGTAATGTGCTCTGTCGCTGATTCTGACGTAGAGTGAATAACTTTAATATCTTTGCCTTCGGCATTTTTGGTGGCCATGGCAACATTTAAGTCATCTGACTCGACAAGCTTTGTCGCCCCTACTGCGATACCAATAGTACCTACTCCGCTGTACATATCAACTACCGAGGCTTCTTTTGGATTCATACCAAATGTACCAAGTAGTTTTTTTATTGAGATTAAAGCTTTTTCAAAGACCTGCAAATTAACCTGAAAGAATGATAAAACATCATATATGATATTTACGCCGTTTACTGTATCCATAAGCTTTATATCACCAAGCGAATATAGTTGCTCTGTAGATACTGATGCGGGACTTTTTGGATCAGAATAGTAAACGTCTAAGCCTTTTAACCCTTTTGGAAGTCTAAATGATGCAAAATCTAGCTTTTCTTTAATAAATAGGGCTCCCACTACCTCTTTATCATCAGAACAACGTAAAACAAGAGTTTTTAATTGCCCTCCCCATATTTTCATTCTGTTAAGTTCATTCCGAACTGCTCTTGCCGCTGTATTTATTGATTCGCTAGCCAGTGCACTGCCCTGTACTATTTGC
>CAZKAL010000013.1:0-1274 GCA_964550995.1 uncultured Candidatus Saccharibacteria bacterium
CTTCCTGGTGCCTTGCCAGTACTAAATTCAGGTGCAGTAAGACTGTCTGCAAAAGCAGCTTTCGCTCTAGGAACTACACCACAGAAATTTTCAAAATTTGATCGAAAACATTATTTTTATCCGGATTTACCTAAAGGTTACCAGATAACTCAGTTTGATGAGCCTATTGTTGTTGGTGGGCAGATTGAAATAACTTTAGATGATAATTCTCAGAAAGTAGTTAATATTACTCGCGCTCACATGGAAGAAGATGCTGGAAAATCCACGCACCCTACAGGCGTAGATTATTCTCTAGTGGATCTTAACCGTGCAGGTACGCCACTGCTAGAAATAGTTTCTGAACCAGAAATGCATAGTGCTGGCGAGGCAAAAGCGTTCGCTAAAGAGTTATGGCTCAGGATGAAATACGCTGATGTTAGTGATGTTGACTTGTATCAAGGAAATATGCGTTTTGATGTTAATGTTAGTATTAGCAAAGATCCTAACAGTTTAGGTATACGCTCAGAAACGAAGAACCTTAACAGCTTTAAGTCTGTTGAGCGTGCTGTAGATTATGAAATTCGCCGTCAAATAGGTTTACTAGAGAAAGGAAAAGTAGTTGCCCAGGAAACACGTGGCTGGATTGATGATAAGCAAAAGACAGTTTCTCAGCGTAGTAAAGAAGATTCACATGATTATAGGTATTTCCCCGATGCTGACATTCCGCCTGTTGTGCTTAGTGAAGAATATATTGCAGAGATTAAATCAGAATTGCCAACAATGCCAGCTGAGTGGCGAGAGCTACTAGAAAAAGTAGGTATTGGTAGAAGTGATATAGAAACATTGTTAGTTTCACAGGTAGAATTTGATACTAATTTTTTGAACCTTATATCTGGAGCTAAAGAAAACGCTAAGACTTATGCTAATTGGATAACAAATATTGAAGTTCCACTGCATAGATCAAAGGTTGAAACTGGCGGTATTGAAATCTCTGAAGAAAAACGTAAACTAGTGTTCAAAGAGGTAAATAAATTATTTAGTAGCAGTAAAATTAGCTCAAATAGCGCCAAATCATTGATTGAAGATCTACTGTGTTCAGAATTGCCAAATGATATAGAAAAGCATGCCGAAAAAGCAGGTTATATTCAAATATCAAATAACAGTGAGCTAGAAGAGATTGTAAAACAAGTAATATCTGAAAATCCTAAGGCTGCAAGTGAAATTAAAAACGGTCAAACGAAAGTTATCGGGTTCTTGGTTGGCCAAGTTATGAAAGCGTCAAAAGGCAAAGCCAA
>CAZKAL010000013.1:1374-16733 GCA_964550995.1 uncultured Candidatus Saccharibacteria bacterium
CTAGAAGAAGAATTAAAGAAAAAAGGTAAATTGGAAATTGCAGGTAACTTAGTAAGCATAGCTGAATCTGCCAACTTTGTTTACATAAGACAAAAGGGCGAGCCACGCGGTAATGCTAGGCCTATTTTAAATGCAGCTCATCTAATAGGTGATGAGCCATTCTTTTTCTTTTTTGCGGATGATTTCTTTACAGGCAAAGCCTCTACGGCTTCGCAAATGCTGAGTGCATATCAAAAAACTGGTAAAGCTGTAGTGGCCTTGAGAAGAGTTCCCGACGAAGAGGTAAGCAGTTACGGTATAGCGGCATTGAAAGGTAAGTCAAATTCTAGACTACACGAACTAAGCGGGATTATAGAGAAGCCAGAGTTATCAGATGCTCCTTCCAATCTTGCAGTTGGAAGTGGATATTTATTAACTCCTGAATCGATTAATATTTTAGAAAAGCAGAAACCTGGAGATGATGGCGAGATCAGGATTTCAGATACAATTGAAACTCTTGCATTAACAGATACAATCTATGGCCTTGAGATAGAAGGCGAGTATCACGATACCGGGAACCCTGTAGCATACTTAAAAACCCTACTAGACGTTACATTAAAAGATCCTAAATATGGTGAATTACTTAAAGAGTATTTGAAAACAGTACTGTAGACCATATACAATTCTGTCTCTAGAAAGTATTGTTACTTTAGGATATAGTATATGTATGGATCCTGTAGTGAGTTTTTAACTCCTAAAGAGTTAAATATTGCATAAGGATCTACAGAAAAATTAAGAAAAAGAGCTATTAAATAGAAACATAGTTTCTAGAAGGATTATTGGAATATGGATTCATACGATACCTTAGTAGTAATACTCTCAGTTGCATTTGGTATATCTTTGGTTGTTTGGATATATGTTGGAGTGTTACTTGTGCAGTTATTCAAAAGACTAAAGGAAGCAACTAATAGTGCTCAGCATGCAGTTGAAAATGTTGAAATGTTTACCGAGCAAATGAAAAAAGCAGGCAGAGCTACAGCAGTAGGTTCAATGATCAATCAAGTTACAAAAGCATTTAAAAATAGGAAGGGTGATAAATAATGAATAAGCAAGAAAAAAAAGGATTAGGTATAGGTGCAGTCATTGGAGCAATAGCCGGTGTAGTTACTGGTATTTTGTTCGCACCAAAGAGTGGAAAAGAAACAAGAAAAGATATCAAAGATACAGCGATTAAAGCAACTGAAAAAGTTCACTCCGAAGCCGAAAAACTCCAAACTGAAGCTAAAGAGATTATTACAAAAGTAGAGACCAAGGCCAAAAAAATAGGCGGAAAAGCTGGAGAAACAGCTTCAAAACACGCTACGGACGCGAAAGACACAGTAAAAAATCTAGCTAATGTTGCAAAAGCGTTCAAAGAAGGAAAGGCTGAGGATAAAGAATTAAATAAAGCAATAAAGAAAGTTAAAGAAGCAAAAGAAGAACTTAAAACTTACTTAAAAAATAAGTAATAAGTGAGGCTGGATATTCTAATAAAAACTAACTTTGTTTAATTTTATACACAAAGTATATTTATTGCTCTTGAATAAATAGTAATAAATCAGCTTAGTAAAAAATCAATACAACAACAGAAACTACGTTTGTTATAAAGTATAATTAGTATATGAGCCGAGTTAAGAAAACCTCGTTAATGCCAAGCGACTATGTGGCATTACATAACCATACGCACTATAGCTTGCTGGATGGATTGCAAAAAATTAAACCCATGGTTGCGCGTATAAAAGAACTTGGTATGGAGTCTGTGGCAATAACGGATCACGGTACTCTTTCAGGCGCTATAGAATTGTATAAAGAGGCAAAATCACAAGGCATCAAGCCTATTATTGGCATGGAGACTTACGTCGCAGCTAGAAAGCATACTGATAAAGAACCCGTAAAAGATAAACAAAACTTCCATCTTATTTTGCTTGCAATGAACAATACTGGTTATCAAAATCTGATGCGTCTGAGTACTATTGCAAACTTGGAAGGATATTACTATAAGCCGAGAGTAGATCATGAACTACTTGAAAAATACAGCGAAGGACTAATTGTTTTGTCTGGATGTATTGGTGGTGAAGTTGCAGATGCCGTTCGACGTGATCAATATGATCAAGCTTTAAAGCTAGCAAAATGGTACAAAAAAGTATTTGGAGACAGATATTATATCGAACTTCAAGATCACGGTCACAAAGATCATCCATCGGGATGGGTAGAGCAACAAAAGGCAAATATACAACTTATTAAATTGGCAAAAGAATTAGATATAGAGTGCGTTGTGACGATGGATGCACATTATCTATTACACGAGGATCAAGAAGCCCACGAAATTTTACTTTGTGTTCAAACCGGATCGTTTTTTGATGAAGAAAATAGGATGAGTCTAAAAGATTTTGATCTACACATAGCTGATCCAAAGGATATCATTAAACGTTGGCATGACCTTCCGAAGGCTCTTTCAAATACAAAAGTTATAGCCGATCGATGTAATGTTGAAATTGAACTCGGAAAGATATTGATACCAAAATTCCCTCTCCCGGAAGGAGTTACAGAGAAAAATAGCCTGGATGATTTGGTGTATAAAGGTTTAGCGATACGTTATGGCGGTAAAACTGAAAATCAAGCCGAAAAACTAACCATTGAACAGGCAAAAAAAATATTACCAAAAGAAGTTTTATCAAGGGCCGAATTTGAACTTCAGATAATCGATCAGATGGGTTTTAATGGATATTTTTTGATTATTGCGGATTTTATGAATTGGGGTAAATCACAAGGGATTGTGTTTGGTCCGGGACGTGGTAGCGCAGCGGGTTCAATAATTTCCTATGCAATGAATATTACAGAACTTGATCCGTTAGAATACGATCTTTTGTTTGAGAGATTTTTGAACCCGGATCGTATTAGCATGCCTGATATTGATATAGATATTCAAGATTCCCGGCGTGATGAGGTAATTCAATATTGTGTCGAAAAATATGGATCAGAAAGAGTTGCGAACATCGTAACATTTGGTAAAATGGCGGCTCGAAATGCAATTCGTGATGTGTCGAGAGTACTAAGAGTTCCCTATGGGGACGCCGATCGATTGGCAAAAATGATCCCACCACCGATACAAGGTCGTCATATTCCACTAGAAACTTCCATAAAAAAGAATGCAGAGTTAAAGGCAGAATATAAAAACAATCCTGTAGCCAAAAAAGTTTTTGACCTAGCAATAAGGCTGGAAGGGACTATTAGAAGTCATGGAGTACATGCTGCAGGCGTAGTTATAGCTCCTGACGACATTGTAAAGTTTGCCCCCTTAGAAAAAGCTCAAAAAGGCGTGATAGCTACGCAATATTCAAAAGGTCCTGTTGAAGAGCTTGGACTATTAAAAATGGATTTTCTTGGGCTGTCTAACCTTACAATAATCAACAATGCTTTAAGAATAATTAAAAAAGTACATGGCAAAACCATAGAAATCGACAGTTTAATGCTCGACGATAAAAAAACTTATGAGATGCTACAGCGTGGTGATACAACAGGAGTATTTCAGTTAGAGTCTGCTGGTATGAAACGTTATCTCAAAGATTTAAAGCCTACAGAATTTACAGACATCATTGCTATGTGCGCGCTGTATCGACCAGGTCCACTAACAGCAGGTCTGACGGATAGCTTTGTTAGACGTAAAAACGGAACGGAAGAAGTGTCGTATGTACATCCAAAGTTTAAAGATGCCTTGCAGACAACACTAGGCGTACTAGTCTACCAAGAGCAAGTGATGCGTATTTCAAAAGATGTTTCAGGATTTTCTGGGGGAGATGCCGATACCCTGAGGAAGGCTATTGGTAAAAAGAACCGTCATATTATGGAAAAAATGAAAAAACAGTTTATTGAAGGAGGCGTAGAACATAGCAATGTGCCCCGAGAAATCATGGAGAAGTTTTGGGACGATTTAATGGGCTTTGCCGATTACGCATTCAATAAATCACACTCTGCTTGTTATGGCTTAATCGCTTATCAGACCGCATACCTAAAAGCTAATTATCCTACTGCCTTTATGGCGGCACTCATGACTAGTGATTTTGATAACACGGATAGATTAACTATAGAAATGAGCGAATGTCAGCATATGGGGATTGAAGTTTTGCCTCCAGATATAAATGAATCTTTCGTTGAATTTGCTATCGTACCTGGTAAGAAGCAGGTCAGGTTCGGAATGGCTGCAATAAAAAATGTCGGTAAAGGGGCCGTGGAAGAAATTTTGCTTGCAAGGGACACAGGTGGACCGTTTAAGTCGTTAGAAGATTTTTTTACACGAATAAATTCGCACGTAGTTAATAAGAAAACGGTTGAGAGCTTGATAAAGACTGGAGCATTTGACCGTTTTGCCTCGAGATCAAAACTAATGAATAATGTTGATACTATACTTTCGTTTTCTCAAAAAAAGCAAAAAGAAAGGGATAGTGGACAGACGGACTTATTCGGTAATTCTAAAGAAAATGTAGAGAAAACATCAGAGATAATTCTAGGTCCTGAAGATGAAGAGTATGCAAGTAAAGACTATTTGACATGGGAGCGTGAATTAATGGGGTTATATTTGTCTGAGCACCCATTAACTGCATACGATGCCTTGCTTAGTGAACAAGCGCATTCAATAAAAGAAGTTACACCTAAGCATGCTGGTAAAAGAGCTACAGTTGGTGGGCTTGTCATGGGTGTAAGAGTTATACAGACAAAAAATGGAAAGTCCATGGCATTTGTACAACTGGCTGATAAATCTAGCGAGATTGAATTGATATTGTTTCCTAAGGTTTACGAAGAGACGTCGTGGTTATGGCAAATTGACAAAGTTTTGGTTGTTGAGGGCAAGGTTGACTCAACTGACAGAGATGGGAATATTGTAGACGAAGTAAAAATTATCGTATCAGATGCTCGGGAAGTTGTGCATGATGAAGCCGTTGGGTATGTAGCTGGTAAAAAACACATTAAATCACTTGAAGATCAAAAACCTAGAAAAACGAAAAAAACTACTATTAAAGAACAGAATCCGTCTAGGATTTATGTTCGAATGCAAGATACCTCAGACGCAGGTCGCTTACAGTCGCTCAAAAACTTCATTATCAAGAATCCAGGGTCAACAGAGGTTATTCTAGTAATCGGACCATCAGATTCTAAGAAGGCCATTAGAATACCAGATAAATCTGATAGTGGAAATGACACTATCGACAAACTAGTCGCGCTATTTGGCGCGGAAAATGTTAAGTTGAGCTAGGTTTATGTTTTGAATTTGGGTATAGTTTCTGTTCCGCCACACCAGAGTTACTTTTTTCTATAGGTAAAAAAGTAACCAAAAAACCCATAGCCTAATGCATAAATTATGACTGAAGCCAGATACCAGTTAAAAGCTGGGCAGAAAAAACGCAAGCGTCCAAAAATATAATCTATAACTACAGATTTTTGGATTTGTTTTCTGCCATTATTCAGCTTTTAGCTGATTGGCTTCATCAGTTTATGAGGCTAAGTAGCTACAGAGTTAAGGAATAACCATTTATTAGTTAGAGTATTGTACTGTAGACTGTTAAGTATGAGGATTACTTTGGTGGCTGTTGATATTAGGAGTGCGCATAATATCGGTTCGCTGCTTAGAACATGTGATGGGTTTGGAGCCGAACTATACTTGGTAGGTATTTGTCCACGACCATTCAATGACGACGACAATAGACTGCCATACGTTGCAGAAAAGGCCCACAGGGCAATATCCAAGACAGCGCTTGGAGCAGAGGAATCTGTTCGGTGGCGACATGCAGATACTCTTTTGGAGTGCAAAAATATTCTAAAAAAAGAAGGGTATAACTTGGTTGCACTTGAACAGAACGACAAAAGTAAACAACTGGTTAAGCTAAACCCATCTAAAAATACGGCAATAGTTGTTGGTAGAGAAGTTGAAGGTCTAGACGATGTCGAGCTTAAGATGTGTGATGAAATATACGAAATACCAATGTTAGGTAAAAAAGAATCATTCAACGTTGCCGTTGCCTCAGGGATTGCCCTATACCAGACATCAATCTAGCTTGCTTCACAAAGCTAATGTTTAAGTTGGATATATGATATAATAGCTAAGTAATGCCGACAAAAAGAAAAACGGCTAAAAAAGCCACAAAATCACGAGCCAAAAAAAGACAACATCCAAAACACTTTCTTAAAGTATATTGGCCATATATTCCAGTTTTAGTTGCTGTGACATTTGGAATGCTATTTGGGGGAGTTTATCCAAACTCAAATAACAGACCTGCAACTCTGGCTTACTCTACTGAGATGAGTAGAAGTGTACTACTAAGTGGTACAAATACACAGCGGGCAAATAATGGTGTCGGGGCTCTTACTATAAATTCTAAACTCAACACGTCTGCCCAAGCTAAAGCAAATGACATGATAGCTAGAGATTATTGGGCGCATAACACACCTGACGGAAACGAACCATGGGTTTTCTTTGATGCGGCTGGTTATTCTTATACAAAAGCTGGTGAAAACTTAGCATATGGCTTTGCAACTAGTAACGATACAATAATTGGTTGGATGAATAGCCCCAGTCACAAAGCAAACTTACTGGACCCTAAGTTTACTGAGGTGGGTTTTGGCTTTGCAAATAGTCCTAATTTCGTCGGCACAGGCCAAGAAACTATTGTCGTTGCCCACTATGCCGAACCAGCCTATACACCGCCTACTCCTGCTCCAGCCCCTGTATCAACGCCATCTTCAACACCTACAGCACCAGCTCCTCAAGCTCTCCCAGCAGAAACTGTTCAAGAACCTCAAGCACCTGAAGAATCGCAAGCACCTTCGGAGACTAAACCAGAACTAGCACCTCTATCTAGCGACAAAATTAATCAGCCATTTAATAGTGATACTCCCCAAGGAGAAGAACCAGACTCAAAGAATATTACACTTCTACAACGTTGGACAAATGGTGAAGCACCTTGGAGTGCAATAGCTCTCAGTGTTATGGCATTTTCAATAGTGATTATTTGGCTTATAAAACACGCCGTACTAGTAAAAAGGTTTTTATTTGAAGGAGAGCATTTTGTTGCTCATCATCCTGCACTTGACTTAATAGTTGTCGTCATTGCAGCAGTGTCGGTATATCTGTCACAGGCTGCCGGTGTAGTGATTTAAATTATTAAACCCTTAAACACTAATTACACTTTAAAATCTACTTCATAGATTAATGCGTTTATGGTTAAATAGAACGTATGGCTACAGATGCAAGATTTGAACAAGAAAGATCGACACAACACCGCGCCAGTGTGCTTAATATGGCGTATATTGATACGTCAGCAATAAAACAAAAAGTATTGTATAAGAACCTATTATCAGTTCAGGAATTAAAGGATTTGCGTGTTATTCCACTGACTGCTGACGAGCACCACATTAGTTTTGGGATCACTACTACAACTTCACAGAACACAATGAAAATGCTGACTCAAAGATTTCAGGATCAGAAAATTAGGTTTTCTATAATTAGTGATGTTGGTTTTCAAGATTACATTTTGCTTTATGACCCACCAAAAAAGATTGAATACAAAGATATTGCTATCACCAAAGATACAGATGCACATTCTATTGATCAAATATCTGCGACATTATCGACGGTCCGCCCTGAGGATATGCTTGCTTACCTTGTTCAGCAATCGTTTAGATTAGGCTCAAGTGACATCCATCTTGAAAGTTTGCTTGGCGGGGCTCGTATCCGCTTGCGTGTTCACGGTGTCCTTCACGCTATAGCACATTTAGATAAAGACAGGTATCGACATTTATTGTCAGTTTTAGCGAGCGCAGCAAATATTAGTACTAGTGCCGATGATGACCAAACTGGGCACATTAATACCAATTTTAAAATGGCAACAGGAGAAGAAGTGACAGTAAACTTGCGTGTTGAGACAGTTCCTGCCGTTAATGGTATAGACGCAGTCTTGAGACTATTTAATTTCCGTAAGGACATGTTAAGTTTGGATAGACTAGGCTTAGAACCTTACCAAGATAATGTTTTAAGAGATATAGTTAATCATCCTTCAGGACTTGTTTTGATTGTTGGTCCGACAGGATCTGGTAAAACTACTACCCTATATAGTATCTTAAGCGAACTAAATACCGATGAACGTAAGATTATAACTTTAGAGGATCCTGTTGAATATCAGATAGAAGGCATAACACAAATTCCAGTAAAATCACGTGAAGGAAAGAGTTTTGCAGATAAATTCCGTACAGTTTTACGCCTTGATCCAGATGTTATCATGGTTGGAGAAATTCGTGATACAGATACGGCAAAGACAGCCTTGCAGGCGGCGCTAACTGGACATTTAGTTCTCAGTACATACCACGCAAGTTCCGCATCTGCAGCACTTACTCGCCTACTAGATGCAATTGGTGAAAATCCATTATACGCAAGCGCAATTCGCCTGATTATGGCTCAGCGACTCGTTCGTAAATTAGATCATACCACTAAACAAGAATTTCACCCCTCGCAAGAAGTTGCGGATTACCTTGAAGACGTAGTCGCAGGCATTAAAGCAAAGGTCAATCTAGATTTCTTGCCAAATGCTAAATTATATAAAGAAGTGCCGTCACAGGGTAATCCTTTTGGATTTGAGGGACAGTTTGCTATTCGAGAAATGCTAACAATGACACCTGAGATGCAACGATTATTAGCAAAACCTGCCAGGGAGTTATCTACGGATATAATCGAGCAGACAGCTGTTAATAGCGGGATGCTAACTATGAAGCAAGACGGCATACTTAAAGTCCTAAAAGGGGATACAACGCTTGAGGAGATTACACGCGTTATTAGCTAGCGAATTACGTTTGCTATTGTAGGGACAATATTTTCATCAAATGGGTCGGGAATTATCTCATCTGCTGTCGGATTTTTTATAAGGCCAGCTAACGCTTCCGCAGCGGCGATTTTGTGCTTGTCAGTTATCTTTGTTACTCCGTTGTCTAGTGCTCCTCTAAAAATACCAGGGAATCCTAGGGCATTATTAACTTGGTTAGGGAAGTCACTTCTGCCAGTGGCTACAACTGCTGCGCCTGCTTGTTTAGCTACATCGGGTTGAATTTCTGATACTGGGTTGGCCAGGGCAAAGATTATTGGGTCTTTAGCCATTGTTTTGACTAATTCAGGATTAAGTAAATTTGCTCTGCTTACACCAATGAATATATCAGCGCTTTGCAATGCGTCAGCAAGAGTACCTGGTTGTTTGCTCTTGCTGTAGCTCATTAATAAAATTTTTTCTTCAGTTAAGTCTTTGCGAGTTGGTTCAATTATTCCTTTACTGTCGACTACTGTGATGTCTGGGTTTGCATATTCATGTAGTAGTTTAGCAACGGCTACACCGGCTGCTCCAGCACCGACCAAGACTATTTTGCTAGTGCTAAGGTCTCGCCCAGTTACTTTAGCTGCATTTATAAGCCCAGATAGCACAACAATTGCTGTTCCATGCTGATCATCATGCATGACAGGTATATCTAGCTCGGCTTTTAGACGGTTTTCAATCTCAAAACATCTAGGTGCAGAAATGTCTTCTAAATTTATTCCTCCAAAACTTGGAGCAATAGCTTTTACTACATTAACAATTTCATCAACTGTGTGTACGTTTAGAACTATAGGGACAGAGTCTATATCAGCAAAATGCTTAAATAGCATAGATTTTCCCTCCATCACAGGCATAGCGCCTTCTGGTCCTAGATCACCCAGCCCTAGTACTGCAGAACCATCTGAAACAACAGCCACCAGATTGTTCGTCCAGGATACTTCGTTCAGTTTTTTCTTGCTATCTTGTGAGTATAGTGAAACTTGGCCAACTCCTGGTGTATAAAACATTTTCAAAGTATCTGGTGTTACTTTGCCACGTAATCCGGTGTATATTTTGCCCTTTAGTTTTTTATGTAGTTTTAGTGCCTCTTCGTTAATATCCATAAATATAGTATATCCCACGGACTAAGCATAAAGAAGTACAGAATTGGACCATAAGATGTTTTCTTTTTTAATGATAACTGTTATAATGACTTTCAAAGTTAATAGAAAGTTAGAGAAGTAAAGATGAATTCAGTTCTTAGAGATGTATCCGACAGCTATAAAAAGCCGGCGATTATAAAAGTTAGAAGTGGTGACACTGTTCGCGTTCATCAGAAGATTAAAGAAGGAAACAAAGAACGTATCCAGGTGTTTGAGGGTCTTGTTATTCGAACAAGTAATATGAATAGCCATACAGCATCAATTTTAGTTCGTCGACAAACTGGCGGTCACGGAGTAGAGAAAAGCTACCTACTGCATAGTCCACTAGTTACAAAAGTAGAGGTTACAAAGCGCGGAAAAGTACGTAGAAATTACCTAACGTATATGCGTAATCTTAAGGGTAAAGCAGCAAGACTTAGCAACGTTGATTTTGATAAAAAAGCACTTAACGATATTCCAGATTTTGAAGCTGAAAAGGCTGAAGCTGAATTGAAAGCTAAACAAGAAGCAGAACATCAGGCACGAGCTGAAAAAGAAGCAGCCGAAAAAGCCAAAGAAGACGCCAAAGCTCAAGCCGTAATTGACGCCCATAATGCAAACGAAGCAAAAGAAGCAAGCGAAGCAAAATAGATTATTTATCCTAGTCTATTAGTTAGCAGATTAGATAACCTATTGTATATCCGCTTAAGATATAATTAAGTTTATGATAGGGGTTGATGAAGTTGGAAGGGGAGCTTGGGCTGGACCATTATTGGTCTGTGCGGCTCGATTAAAAAAGGGTAAGAAGTTTCCGAAAGGGCTGACAGACTCTAAGCTTTTAACAAAAAAACAGCGAGAATCGTTATACCCAAAAATTATAGATAGTTGTGATATAGGGGAAGGGTGGGTAGCTGCAGAGATTATAGACGAGATAGGATTAACAAACGCACTAAAAGATGCTTGTCTACTGGCCACAATGCAATTAGGGGCTGACTTTGACGACGAAATATTGCTTGATGGCACGGTCAACTTTTTTGAAGGTACGCAGTATACAAGGGTTAAAACAAAAGCTAAAGCTGATCTAACAGACAGGGCAGTTTCAGCGGCCTCTGTCTTTGCAAAGGTATCACGCGACGCTTTGATGGCAAAGTATGACGAAGACTACCCAAACTATGGATTTGCAAATCACGTAGGGTACGGCACAAAAGCTCACAGACAGGCAATAGAAAAAAACGGCATAACACTACTACACCGTAAAAGTTATAAGCCCATCAAAAAACTTGGCTGGTAATCTCTCGCAACATCGCTCAACATACCTGCTTGGCTAGAAGAGCAGGCAAGACTGTTCGTCTCTTGGTCGTACGATGTTCGTCTCTTGTGTGTCCGCGCAAAAGTATTGAATATGCCTTGCTGTGTGCCTCGGTTTGAACTGTAACTATAGCTCACAACAGAGGTAATGAAGGTCCTAAAAAGTATGATTATTAATTCCCGTGATATAAAAAACCTTTAAATAAAATGTCGAAAGCTGAGTTAAAGCTGATTTAAAGCTGATTTAAATCAGCTTTCGTGATATATTTAAAGTGCATTCATATATCACAAAGTGCATAACCATAAGGAAAGGGTAAATTATGGGTACGAGAAAAGCAGGTGAACAAAATGTCAGGAACTTAACTCAGAACTCGAGTGGGACGTATCAGCTAACGATACCAAAGCAACTAGTAGCAGAACTACAATGGCGCCAAGGTCAAAAAGTAACGGTTGCGAGGGTCGGAAATAAACTGATTGTAGAGGACTGGAAAAAGTAGCAACGTGAGCACAACTGATACGGGCAGACGTGCTGAGAAGCTTGTGGCAGATAAGTTGAAGGTTTTAGGGCATAAGATTATAAAAATGAACTGGAAGACGCGCTGGTGTGAGATAGACATAGTCAGTACACACAAAAAAGTAGTGTATTTTACAGAGGTCAAATTCCGCGGGTCTGATGCCTGGGGCGATGGTTTAAGCTATATTACAAAGACAAAACAACGGCAGATGTCATTTGCAGCTGAAATGTGGCTACACAAGAATAACTGGAAGAATGAATCACAACTTCAAGCCGCATCAGTAAACCAAGACGACGAAATAGAAATTGTAGAACTTTAAACTTGATGAGTTAAGTAAGTATAGTATATATTATTTAGGTAATGGCAAAAAGATGTAGAAATGAAGCAACGTTATATAGTGCGTTTGAAAGTATTGCTAGAACTTTTATAGACAAATGGCCAGTTGCTAGGCAAGGTACAACTATTAATTTGGCTGTTGGGGAAGCTTTAGTCGTAGAACCTTTTAATAATTTAGGGAATGTTTTTACACTGGTTAGCTACGATGATTTGGCAAATGGTAGAGGTAAGAATATCGCGTCGCATAAGTTTGTATCAAGGACGCACGGAGGAATCTTATTTAAGCCTAGTGATGCACTAAGCCAGTTTGATGCTAGTTTGAGACTTTTTAGTGCAGAGAACGCGGCTAGTGCTGTTACTTATCTTGCTTTTAAATAAACCAGTTGAGAGCTGATTTTGAGTCGCGTTTACGCCAGGCTGCATTGGTTTGGGCGATTTCTAGACCTTGATTATAGGTACGTTTAAGCGCAGGTTCCATGTTTGCTTCAAAGAACTTGCTATAACTAGAGATTGATTTGTCATCTGCAAATACTCTACCAGCATATAATGGCATACGGGAGAAGCTAAGGTCACTGCCAAGGTTCTCTTTAATCCAAGACCAATTGTCTTGTATCCATTGCCATGTAAGCGCTCTCGAGTGGCGGTTTGCTAAACTATAAGCCAACCAGTACATAGTATCTTGGCTACGAATCGTATCAGATTTTATCAATTCTAGGATTAATTTATGAATATCTGGTTGCTTGAAGTTTGTCATTGCTCCTGTGAGCGACAGTTTTTCTTCTGCTGAGGTAGTTTTTTCATACATGTCTAGCAATTTATCATATATTTTTTTGTCTCCGAGCCTTGCAACCGTTGCATATACAGTAGATCGTAAATCTGGGTTAATTGAATTTTTGATGGCTGAGGTATCTTCAAATTCACCATGTGCTTTTTCAACAATTGGCTTATCGTCGGACCCAGCAGCCATACCCACAATTACTGGTCGTAGTAGGGTGTCTAAGTGGTTTTCGTTGTCTTTCTTATCCCAACCAAGTCTATTAAGTTGAGGTTGGACTAGATTAACAACAAGTGGCTTTAATAGCTCACGAAGTTTTTCGTCACTATCATTTACGGAAAGTGTATTACGGATAGCTCCAATTGAACTAGCGATTATTTCCCATACAGACAGGCTATCTTCGTTTTTAAAATGCATTAAAAGGTCTAAATATTCGCTTACTGGTTGATAGCCAGCTTTTGTAACTTCAAAGCTGTCCGACAACAGCCCCATCCTATCGATGTCTGATAATTTTCCTTCATCTAGTGCCTGAAGCTGTTTTTGTTGCATCTCATGCGAGTAATTTACTCTGTATAACCCCGTTTGTCCGTCATTTATTTTAATCGGTGCTTTTTTGCCAGAAAACGGTACATTGGTTACCGGTTTATTAGCAACAGTTCCGGCCAAACCAGTGCTTAATAATGGTGCTGGCCAGAGGGTTTTGTCGTCTCGAGCTTTCGAATCTGGATTTGCAACAAATCTACTCTGGGCAATGTGTAAATGATAAGATTTCGTTTCTATTTGTAGAATTGGGAATCCGCTATTCGCAGTCCAGGAATGCATAAATTCTTTGACTGGTTTGTTGGTTTTATCCTCCAGGGCTTGCCATAAATCTATAGTGTCGGTATTTTTGTATGAATGTGTTTTGAGGTAATGCCTAAGGCCGTTTTGAAAACCTTCTGCACCCAAA
This sequence comes from uncultured Candidatus Saccharibacteria bacterium, assembly GCA_964550995.1. GTDB lineage: Bacteria > Patescibacteriota > Saccharimonadia > Saccharimonadales > SZUA-47 > CAZKAL01. The sequence goes on from CAZKAL010000013.1 coordinate 15,246, forward strand.
TAGTTTTGAAGCATATGAATAGCGCTAGCGCCTTTTTGATAACTAATAGTATCAAATATTGACCGTATCTCGTCTGGGTGATTTATTTCGACTTCAATAGGATGTGTATGCTCTAGGGCATCAGCTTTGAGGGCAGATTGTTGTTCGTCAACGGCAAATTGTGTCCATAACTTCCACTCTGGGTAAATGTGGTCAATTGCTAGATACTCCATCCAGCTGGCAAAACCTTCATTAAGCCAAAGGTCAGTCCACCAGCGCATAGTCACAAGATTACCAAACCATTGATGAGTTAGTTCGTGGGCTACGACTAGTGCTACCCATTGCCTAGCACTTAAAGAGCTGTATTTTTCATCGCAAAGTAGAGCTTGTTCACGGAAGGTTATTAGTCCCCAATTTTCCATCGCGCCACTGGCGAAATCAGGCAGTGCTATAAAGTCGCATTTCTTGAGAGGGAAAGGTATGTCGTAGTAGTCTTCGTAAAAGTCCATACATTTTACTGCAATATCCAGCGCAAAATTGGTGTGCTTTACTTGGTCTTTGGTCGCGTAGGTTCTGATTTTAACACCGTTTTTGCTCTTGGCTTCCTTATATTCAATTTCACCAACAACAAAAGCTAACAAATAGGTACTCATTACAGGGGTTATTTCAAATTTTGAAGTTTTTGATTTCCCTGATGTTTTTTCAGTTTTCAAGGGTGTATTGCTAAGTGCAATCTCGTCTTTCGCATGAGTAAGGTCGAGCTGAAACGTAGCTTTTGCTTCAGGCTCGTCAATACATGGGAATACTTCGCGGGCGTGGTGGCTTTCAAATTGTGTTGCGATTAGCTTTTTTTGTTTGCCATCTTCTTTAAATAGACATGGGTATATCCCATCCATATTGTTGGTAATTTTGCCTGAAAAATCCATAGATATTGTGTATTGTCCTGGGTAGATTGTCTTGCCGGAGTGTAGACGTACTTCGTCGTAGGTTTTTTGTTTAACAGTGCGGGTGATTTGAATTTCCGACTCAAGACCTTTTTTGTCGGTATGAATAACTTTAGGATTAGATAATTTAAGGCCTTTTTGGTGTAGGGTAAGGCGCTCTGACGGACGACCTGTTCGTTTACCCGACACTGTCACGGAACCACTAAAGGATAGTTTGTCTTCACTTATTTTTATCTGTAAATCGTAGTGTTCTGGTGAAAATTGGGAAAATAATCGTTTAACTTTTTTGCTCATCACCCTATTTTAGCAGAACCCCACCCCTCACCCCTCAAATTTCCAAGAACCGTCCTTGGAAATATTGAATGAGTGGTTATTTGGTTTGGTGGTTTTTTTGAGTTTTATAGCGTTCAAGTTTTTCTATGCAGCAGACACAACTATGTCGCAGAAATAATATGCAAAAAAACTGAGTAAATATCCTACTGAGGAAGTAAGATTCGAGTTGCTCTAGTTATTCGAGTTGCTCTAGTTAATCAAGTTGTCTAATGTTATGTACGGCCGTACATAA
>CAZKAL010000014.1:0-12964 GCA_964550995.1 uncultured Candidatus Saccharibacteria bacterium
GGAGGGTTCAATGAATATGTTGTCTCACAGTAATTCATTAGAGCTCATGAGACGCACAACATCTCGCGACTTATGCGTGCAGTTGTTGTCGTTCACTAAAGTACGTAGCAGACATTGGCGATATACTCGATGCAACATGTGTGATTACGAAATAAACGAAAAAATATTGAATCTGTGATTCATTACCTGGAAGTCAATGACCCTAAGAATGCGGATAAGGATTACGCAATCCAACTCCTAGCTGTGATGCAAGAAATAGCTGGTGATCTGGTTAGGTCAGATATCACCCAGGCTGAACTAATTCAAAAGGCTTTAGAAAAGAAAAAATCAGAAAACTAGAACGGTAGAATATCTGAGGACTTGGTTTTGGCAGCTCTTAGAATTCTTTCATGTGTCAGTATGTTTGGCATCACTCCACCACACTAAATCTTTCTACAATGTTATGAGAGCTTAGGCTAGAAAGATCTTGGTATTTAGGACTGTTCCTACTATTGTAGCTAGTTAAAGTATCTTCACTCTGATTTTGAACCCAGTGTGTAAACAGAAGCCCCAACAACAGAAGCAAAACTAGAATAATGCTACGCCATGTTTCGGTAATCCTCATAATGTACTCGTTTTCTTCAGCAATTCGTTGTTGGAAGTATCTATCAGGTCAGCGACAATTACAAGTCGTTGTTTCGAGGTCCATATCGGTGTGCAAGTGTAGATTGTGACTATTGGTTTATTAGTTTGATCTTCAATACTAACTTGGTCGGGATTTACCACTTTAACCTCGCTCACAATATAGTCATATTCTTCACCTTCCCAATACAGTGGGAAGAGGTCACCTTTTTTTATTTTATCAAGATGGAAGAATACGGCAGGGTCGCTATAAGTAAAGCGATGGCCGACAATTACGGTGTTGCCTCCTTTGTTTGGCGTTGAGCTATTAGGTTTGCGCCACGCGCCTAGGTGAACCGTTTGGGCGGCCGTTCCTTCGACCAACTTCTCGTTTAACTCAATCGTCGGCAGTACTAAGCGATTGTCCTGTGGTATTGGTTTGCGTTCAACAGAAGGCTGATCGGGCTCTTTAGTTGACGCTTTTGGATCAGGCTGTAGGCGCGTTACGTACACATAGCCACCGGTATCATCCCTCCACTTAGACCACCACAGAGAGACATGAGGAATTAGGGGCAGTGCCAATATATATAATGAATAGAAAGCTACTATTAATGATAGTATATTGTTAATATATCGATGCGTGGACACATTGGCGTTTCGTCTAAGAATCATTAAGTTAATTATAATACATAAGCCCGATTAAGCTGGTATGAATCGAAATAGTACATCAATAATCTCACTTTTAGAGAAGTTTTGGCACAGAATTCGGAAGAGCCCAGATTTACTGCCACTCATGTTTTTTTTCGGAGTGTCACTTTTCCTTATGGCGCCACTTCTTCTTCATGGAGGTTATTTTTTGCAGTTCGATTATATAATCGGGCCGGATATTCACTTGGATATCAATCGAATACAGACCGGCGAACAACTGCCGAACAGCATGTTTTATAACGCCATCTTTTGGTTTCTGAGCCTTTTTCTGCCAACTTTTGTAATTCAGAAGCTTGTTCTGTTTAGTATTGTATTTGGTGGCCTGCTTGTTGTATATAGGGCTACCGCCAGTTTCTCGCGACTTACCCGTGCAGCAGGAGCGAGCCTATATGTTCTAAACCCCTTCGTTTATGATCGCATGATGGCAGGTCATTGGGCGCTACTTATCGGGTATATGCTGCTACCCTACTTTCTATTTAAGGCTCAGTCTTTTTGGAACAGACCATCACGAGATGGCATACTGAAGCTAAGTATAATTTGGTCTATCGCCGCTACACTTAGCGGTCATATGTTAGTAATTTATGGTCTGGTTTGGCTTACGATTACTCTCGTTCAGCAGCCAATCTTTAAGGCATTTTTGCTGAGCTCTAAAGTCGTTTTGTATGTACTATTACTGAACAGCTGGTGGATTGTATGGCTTATGGCATCAAATAACGTATATGAGTCATTGAATGGCACGGCCCTCGGAGCATTTCAAACACGAGCCGATCAGGCACATGGCCTGTTATTCAACATGGTTACCTTGCAAGGTTTTTGGGTTGGGGCTTGGCGTAGCGTCAAAGATTATTTCTCTTTTTGGCCCTTCTTGAGTATTTTATGGCTAAGCCCTGTGCTCGTGGGAGTTTGGCAATATCTGAGTCAACGCAAAATAAAAACCGGCATGGTACTTATTGTGTTGTCGGCAATATCGCTAATGCTTGCCGCCGGCTCGTACCCAACTACGTATTCGTTTAACACATTTCTGTTTGTTAACGTCCCTGGGTTAGTCGCTTTTCGTGAACCACAGAAGCTATTATCGATTTTAGCCATAACCTACTTGTTCTTCGTACTGCATGGTTTGGAGTTTTTACAACGACAATACCGAAAATTTGGCACTGGTGCAGCTATAGCTACTGTTGTTCTGAGTCTATTGCTCGTTCGACCATGGTGGTATGGTTTTGATGGCCAGGTACGACTTACCGAATTCCCCGGCTCATGGTATGCTCTGCAAGCCGAACTGAAATCTGACGATCATATACTAGTGTTACCATGGAGCCTCTATATCACCAATAGCTTTGCCGGTAACATCGTAGCTCAACCAGCCATAGAGTTTTTTGGTCCGCAGGCTATAGTAAACACTGACCCCAAATTAAGTGGGGTGCCAGATCCGTCGTCACCAGAAAACATGGAAATATCGGTAGCCCTTGAAGCACAGGATATTGATGCACTGCAGCGCATATTTAAAGAGAGAAATATAGGTTACGTACTGCTAGTGAACAGCTTTTCTAGCCAAAACTACGCGTGGATTATGGGGGACTGGCCACCATCAACAGCGATTAGCGATGATTTGTCGACAGTAATAAAGGTGTTGACTCATTAGTTCACACAAGATACAATGCTCTACGAAGCATAACTATTAAACCTTACAAGGAGATATTAATGAAAAAATTATTAGCCGCAACTTTCTTCATCATATTTATGATGATGCCCGTAACAGTGTTTGCGCAGAGTTATAATGGTGCAACCATAGAACCAGAAAACGATGGAAAAACGTACAATGTAAGTGCTGACGTCAACGATCAGATAACCCTCAACAATGTTGGCGGTAATGGTGGAACGCTGAAACTTGGATTTACTGGAGCAGCATCTGGTTCGGTTGTTGTACAGCAAACAACCACCAGACCGGCAGATGCTCCGGTAGCACCGGGTGGGAGTGTAGATATATACTTTGACGTACAGCTAACCGGTGGTCTTACCAGCAACGACATTGGCTCTGGCACATGGACTTTTACGGTAGACAAGAGCTTCATCAACGGCATCGATGGTGCGATAAAAGATAACGTCTTCTTGAATCACTACAACGGCACGGCCTGGGAGAGGTTAGTAACTCGCCAGGTATCCGAGACAGCGACAACATATGTCTATGAAGCAGAAGTAACTGACTTTTCACCATTTGCGGTTACTGCCGTACTTGGACTTACGAACACTGGATCGCCTTATATGATGGGAATGATCGTAGCAGTTGTATCACTTGTGGTAGTTGGCGTTGCTTACCGATTCTCGCGAAACAGCAGTACTAAAGTTAACTAATTAGATAGTGTCTAATTACACCAAATAAGCCGGCAACGTATTCGGTGCTCTTCATAAACAGCATCCCTACACCTAATAATGGTTGTCTGAAAAGAAGTTTTGGACGAGAGAGAAAAAGTCCATAGCGTCTAATTACACTTATTTGTTTACTGCTCGACGTATGCTTTTTTGCGACATACTCCATGACTTTAGAGGCATAGTAATACTTCTTCTGAAGCGTCGCAAATAGACTCAACCTACCCTCGTTGTGTAATATGTAAGCTTCGGTTCGTGATGCCTGCGAGTTAACTAGAATGCGCTGTGACAAATCCCAGTCTTCACCACTAACTAATTCCTCATCATAGCCACCAACTGCTTCAAATTCCTCTCTGGAGAAGAATCGGGCTGCTTCGATCCATTCGATGCCTATATAAAACTGACGCTCAAGACGTTTGCATTCTGCCCAAAAACCTTCACCAAATGATTCCTCTGGGATAACAACTGCACACTGTGATTGCAAGTGTGCTACTACGGCTTCACGAATGACATGTTTTGACAGCTCCATATCGGAATCAATAAACACAAGAAACTCACCCTTGCCTTTTTGAGCGCCGAAATTTCGCTGGGCGCATCGCTCGGGCCCACGTTTATAAACTTGCTTTGTGAATTCTTTGGCGATTTTCTGTGTGTCATCTTCAGAAAAATTATCAACCACTATAATTTCGAGATTCGCATATGATTGGTTAGCAAGTTTCTCCAAGCACGCCCGCAGCGTAGTGGCGCTGTTTTTGGTTGGGACTACAGCAGTTACGAGAGGCTTCTTAAAGGATCTATTCATTTGCTTGCTTTCTCCAGAGTTTGCGCAATTTATCACTATATCGCAAGTCGGCGACTACCACATATGTAGCCAAACCACCAAACAAGAGATAGTTAAGATTATACAATACATGGTAGGAAGACTGGGGACTATAACGTAATGTTAGCGCAATTTTGTCGGTGCCTTGCGAGGCAAGCTCACTGGCTTGCAGCCTGTTAATACGCCACAAATTGAATATGCCATTAATACTTGTGTGTGTGCCAATCGCTACTTCCTTTCCCTCTAAATTCGCGAACAGTTGCCAGCCGCTGTCGTAGATATCATTAAATGCAAGGTATAGGTTACTGTCTTGTGTCAGTGTACCATCTAAATACACTTTTTTCTCATAGGCTGACACTGATTCAAAATTTACCGCTGGCGGGCTAGTCTTTACTAAACTAGGATGGTAAAACCAGGCACTGTCTCCCCTACCACGAAATACTAGTGAAACATTGTCGTAAATTACTTGATTCGTTTTGCCATTCTCTGATTCATTCGAGTATAGATAAATTTTGGAGCTTTCTGTGCCAAGAGGAACAGATATAAGTTTGCGGAATGTTTGAGGGTTATCATCGACTGGAAGATCAAATCGTGTCACCTCTGCATGATCACCATCAAACACCATTGCTATCGAGGCATTGTCGCCCTCGGTAACTCTATAATCCAGACTAAGCTCGTAGAAACCCTCTCGTTTGAATGTAAGCTCTTGATCCGTGCAGGCGTTATGACGATCACTAACCAACGAAACCGCCCCCCCAACAAGCTCCATGCTGATCTGAGGATTATTATCATAATTGAAGCAATCCCCAACTTCCTCATGCCACAATCCCTCTGAAAAATCGCCATTTCCAATCAGATTTTGTCCCTCTTCAATTGCATTTGCCTCAACCAGTAAATCGTCGGACACAACAAACTCATCGGAATAAACTGTCGGCACCCTCTCTTTAGCATCTGTGTAGTCAGTAGTAATGATTGGTAATTGAAGCGAAATATCCCTATAGTCCACACTGCTCTCGGTAAGGCGGTCAAGGTTCTCATCTGAGTATAGATATACCGAAACGTTTTGGGATTCATCCGGGAGCTTAATGTCTTCAGCATATGAGCTCCATTCACCCGACAAATTGTCTATCGGTAAAGTATACAAAATAGAACCGTCAACGACTACCGCCACTTTTGCCTGCGTGTCTTGATTTGCACGCGCCTCAAAGCTTAGATGCGCGACGCCCGAGCTTGTACCTTCGGCCCCCTTGAAAATACAGGCACTATGTCTCACTGCTTTCAGTCTTACAAATGGCGCACCGTCAGTATCACTAAGCAGACCACCACTAATATTTGGTTCGCTGTCGTAGTTATCGCAATCCTGAATCTCTGTATTCCATAAGCCTGCTTCAAAGCTTCCGTTAGGCAACTTATTATTGCTCATGCGGACAAGCTTGATCTTATCAATGCTATCGGCAAGCCCTAGCCGACCAGCTTTGTTCTGATCCAACATGGTAATGGTTGCATCGTTGACTAACACTGCATAAACCTGATCAGGTATAGTCTCATATTCTGCAATTTTGATTACTTTATCGCTCACATACTCTTCGTACACACCTGCTAGTGAGCTAGAAAGACCTGGAAGACGCGCTTCAAGCTGGAAGATGTTGTCTTTGAGCGAATACCAAATCTCTGCACTTTGCACGCGCATCAACTCATAGTTCCCTTCACTAATTTGTTGTGCGGGCTGTAAGGTTGAAAATGGTGTCATAATAAGCGGGCTGAGTGGCTTCGAGCCAAATAGCTCAATGTAATCAACGTCTGTTTGCTCAAGAATGGCTTCATGTTCAGAAATCGCTGGGTTTGGTTCAATTCCGCTGTCAAGACTCGCAATATTGTATGCTGCTGTCAGACGCGGCTGATAGTTGTCGTTCTCAAAAATTGCCAACTCGTTCACGCCCGGGATATCGAGGCGCTTAAGATACTTAAGACTAGCTAGTGTATCTATGTACTCCTGTCGACTGTTTGGATAGTAGGTGAATAGCGTATCTGAGTTTTCTGGATCATCAAGTGGCACAACTATGTACTTTACCGAGCTGTAGTCTAATACATAGTTGGCATAGTCCTGTTCAAAGAAGGTAAATGCCGACAGGTTTTCGTTTTTTCCTGGTAGTAGTCCTTTAAATTCATTCTCTATTGCCGTAGAGAGATTTAACAATGGATGAGTAGAGTCGGAATAAGCCCAAATTGATTGCTGCGGCGTCCAGAGCACTCGGAAACTATCAGATTGTGAACGTACAATGTCTTTCAAAATCCTATACTCCGTGTTAATAGAACGGCGCGAATAAATCGAGCCGTGAGATCCGGTTATTATCGGGATGGTCGATAATAGGAATGGGAGAAGCACAATTGCTATTAAAACTGCTTTGTAGCTAGTCCGCCGAAAAAATCGCTTGGCATTCAGTATGCCCAGTACGCACATCCCGATCAATAATGAGTATGCAAAAACGATCAGATAGTAAAACTTAGTCGCTTCTCTGAAGGCATTAAAACCTGGAACCCTATCGTATAGGAGTCCGTAAATTTGACCAAACGGTGCATCGGATTGTTTTACTAAAAAGATGCCTATAACTGCGATAAAGAGTAGTACGTACGGCAGTCGCGAACGGAACGCAACAACACCTGCTAGCGCAGCTATGGGGATTATCCAAAAAAGTAGCGGGACAGGCCCAGCCTGGAACCACGTGACCTCACCAAACTTCCAAAATGGGTGATGGAGGGCGATAGCATGATCCAAACCCCAAAACTGATCCCCGAATAGCGATCGTCCAGTTGAAGAAATCGAGCTTGCGCCACCGGCAAGAACCGCTTTTAACCAATAAAGGTTACTGACAAGCGTGGTGGTCAAGAAGATTGCCTCAGTCTTTAGGATATATCCCCTGCTTAGCTCTCGACGATAATACTTCTTGTTTGTAAGTAATAGAAACAGTAGACAGGCTAAAATGAAGTAAGCGATGTACGTCATACGAAAATCATAAGCAGTAGAAATAAAGAAAGGAATGAATGATCCAAGCATCAATACACGGCTCCTCACTCTTACATGTTCGTCATTGTTGCGAACTCTGCGCACACGCATTCCAGCAATCTGCATATAAATTCCAAGTGTGGCAAAAGCCGCCGCTGCGTATAGCAAGAAGTGCTCGGAAGACACCATAAAGTAAGAATTAAAATTAAATACTACAAATGCCACCAACCCCGCTTCCTTGCGCCTAGTAAGCTCAAACGCAATTAGGTATGGTGCCATTGCAGCTATCGCCAAAGCTGGATAAACAACCAAGAACTTCTCGCTGACGTGTTTATCGCTACTCGCAAGCCCATAAGCTTGATTAAGTGGTTCTCGGAATGGTGCAAATTCTTGGCCACCATAATTATGACTGTCATTCCATATCGATCCAGACGCACGGTCATCGAGATTCTCAACGTAAAAGTAATCAAAGTCGCCGTAGCTAATAACTCGAGGCGCCAAAATTCGCCAATGCACCATAAAATTTACAACTATCAGTAAAAAGAGTAATAGGTATTTTGTCTTCCAGATGTAACCAAATGCAGAATATATTTTATTCACAACTAAATCCGTTTAAGCTTAATTCTACATGTTTATTGTGCCAATGTCTGTAGTCTTTTATATTATCTTGGATATTTTCTTGAAGTCTTCATAGCAATTCTCAAACGTTATATTTTTGGCAAGCCTAAATGCACGCTCTCTCATATTCTGGTACTCATTGGGGTTCTTCAGAACCGATACGATTTGGTGACCTAACGCTTCGGGGTTAGGGTCGACGACCCAGCTTCCTTTGCCTCTAAATGCGCTGTCACGCAATCCATCGCGGTCGTAGACAATTGCTGGGGTGCCTAACTTTGCCGCCTCAGTAACGATAAGCCCCCAACCTTCTTTGATTGACGTAACAACAATAATTCCACCGTCCTGCATTATCTTCTGTCGCTGTTCGTCAGATACTCGACCTTTTAAGGATATGTCATTTTTATACTTGCTGTGATTGATATATTCCTCTACTCTTCGCCCATATGATCCCTCTGGAAGGCCAGCGATTACAAGCTTTAAACCAGGTAGTTCTGCACGGGCATACTCAAATGCCACGACCTGATCAAGTGTTTGCTTCATGGCTCGAATCGTGCCAAAGCTTATAACCGTTGTGGAATGACTTTTTTCGGGCAGTTTTTTGGGCTGATCAATCTCCGTGCCGACCCTCATAATCGACACCTGTTTATCTCGGAAACCTTGATGCAATAAATCCTGTTTTGAACTTTTTGATATTGTAATTACTCTGTTCTTGCGTAGAAGCCACATGTACACATATTCAGAATAATAGCCGATGTAACTGAATGGTGTCATCATCTGATGGAACCATACTTCACGCGCCAACTGGTACACAATGAGCACTCGTCTACCTCTAACGTACGCTCCTGTGAAAAACGGCATCGTATTCACCTCTTCAATGGTCAAATTTGCCCAGCCCTTGAACCGCCGAAAGTATACCCATGCAGCGTTCAAATACAACGTTACGCGATTGCCAGTTCTTACTACCTTGTAGCCGTCAATTTCATCCTCAGCAGACTGGTGCTTAGGTCTTGAAACGACCATCGTCACATTATGCCCATCCGCGACCAGACGCTTGGCTATTTCGTGGTTTACTACCTCCGCCCCGCCGCTTCTTGGGTGTTGAATGTCTTTCCATGTAAACCATAAAATATTCATTTTGACTTTTTTCGGACGACGTAGAGAGGCCTATTAAGAACTTCGTTATGAATAGCTCCAATATACAAGGCGACCAGTCCAAGACAAGACAACACGATGCCAATCATAAACATTATCAACATTGCAAGCAAAGCTGTACCGGTAAAGTTAAGCCCAAACGGATCATTGAAGATATACCGGTCAAAATACATATATAGTCCAAGTAGACCAGAGATAGCCGAGATAAATATTCCTAGATACCCTGCCAATCGAAGCGGGAATAAGCTTAAGCTCACAAAACTATTGGTGGCGAGCTGCAATAGCTTGATTATACTGTAGCCGGCTTGCCCCTCATGGCGGTCCTCGGCAGTAAACTCAATAAACGTCACTGGGAAGCCCAGCCAACTGATTAGACCCCGAGTTATACGACCGCGCTCGGTGAAGCGATTGAATTCATCTATCACAGAACGGTCAACTAACTGGTAATCAGTATAGCCAGAGCGAAGATCAACTTTGGCAAAGGTACCTAAAATTGAATAGAACAGACGAGAGGACGTATTTTTGACCCAACTAGCACCCTTGGTGGCTTTCCTGAGCCCCACTACATGCTCCTTGCCAAGTTCCCATTGGCGAATAAACTTTGGGATAAGCTTTACGGGGTGCTGTAAATCGGCATCAATCATAATAGCAGCATCGCCGCTACAGTTATTTAAGCCAGCAGTAAGTGCAATCTCCTTGCCAAAATTGCGCACAAATTCGATGCTTCGTACCAGTGAATCACGCTTTTGAAGCTCTCCTATGGCTAACTGGGTCTTGTCTGAGCTTCCGTCGTTTATGATTATTATCTCATATTCATATTCAAGATCGTTCAACTGTTCTTTGAGCTCACGATGAAGTCGCTTTAAATTTTTGGACTCGTTGTAAGCTGGCACAATAATCGAGATCATTCTATCTTTATTCTCCGACATATAGAACTCCCTTATTATTGTATCTAATCATAAGCACACAAAGAATGCAAAGCGCAGTTGTAGACGAAAAGATAAGTGATACCACCACAGCCCTCGGGCTAGCGTGATTAGCTACCAGACTGATAATAGCCACCGAAACCCCGCCAACAATAGCCATAATAAGTGCCCTGAACTTCCTAACTGTGACCAGGTAACTACCGATTACGTTTAATATTGAAGCGAGCATCATGAGAACTCCAAGTTTAAATAAAAGATCCGAGCTACCAAGAAACTCAGAGCCAATAAGCAGGCGAATGATGAAGTCTGGCATTAGTGCAAAAAACACGATTGTAGTACTTCCTATTCCGGTTACCACTGCTAGTGACCGAAGGAAGACTTTGCGGTTTTCAGCTCGAGTCGCATTCGTACCTGTTTTTGCAACTAAAACCCAGGCAAAACTCGTAGTGGCAAAAAAGATAATTCGTGCAACTGTCGAAATACCAGCATATTCGCCGGCTTGCGTAGGATTAAATAATGCCTTAACCAGTATTACGTCCGACGCGTAAAGCATAGTAATATATAACGTCATGATAATCGTTACCCACAAAAGCGTTCGAATTGATTTTAATCGTTTAAGATCCGGCTTCTGCAGTAAGACCAATCTGCTAGTTTGTATTAGTTCACGAACCGCTTCATTTGTATTCGTAGATCTAAGAAGCATGTAAAGAATTGCTAGCAACAAAGCGATGCTTATGCTAGCCGGCACGCCTGCCACCCCGGCACCAGATACAACCAAGCCAACCATGATGATGATTTTGAGCACAGCAAAGCCTATTGCCACTACCGACATGCCCAGAAAATCTTGCTTTGCCTGCAAATCCGCGAGCCGGAACGTATATATGACACCAATAACAATGCTTATTGCCAAAAAGTAGAATGCAGCCACGCTATGAACACCGAGTACAATGCTGAGCCACGGGGATAAGACCAATAACAGAAATGCCACGAAAAGACCAAGCCACACAGCCAATCGCTCTAACTCGGTAGACAAGTGTTTGTTCTTGGATAATTTGCTGGCAATAATAATAACTGCAACGATTTGAAATGCACCGAGTAATATACCCGTTTGATTAAAAATCGAAGTCAAGAGCTGAGCATCACCAAAACCTTCAATATCAAGCAACCTTCCTAAAATAGGTGTGTATGCATAATTCAGCATCGCTGCAAATGATGACCCAATAAATAGAATGCCGTTTTGTCGCCAAAAAGCATCATCTCTAAACCATCTAAAAAATGTCCTGGCCTTACCCAATAGCTCCCCCTTGCTCTATATGCTCGGATTCCGCCTTAGTATAACAAAGGCGCAGCATATAGAGTAGGTATGGATGCAACAATACTGATATACCACTTTTCAAATCGCAAAATTCTGCTAGAGTTAGAATAGTACTTAAACTAGCAAGGCTCTAATGATAAAACTCAACTTGATTGGACGCAATATAAAGTGGCTTTCAGCCTCTATCCCACTCAGAGAAAAAATTCTCCAATATCCTCGAATGGTTATTGCCATATTTTTTAAACGCAAACGTATCTCATACTTAAATCAGCCGTTTGAGTACGACAACAGATTTACCCCCCTGAATATCCAGATATACCCTCACGAAATTGAAACAAAAATTCTATCTAATATGGAAAAGCCCCCAAAGTCAGTTCTCGATATTGGCGGGAACATCGGTCAGTTTATTACAACACTTGCCTACTACTGCAGAGGACTTGAGGCCGATGTGTTTGAACCCAACCCAGAAATTCTTACAATACTAAAGCAGAACGTCTCTGGCTATAAAGATATACGCGTATTTAACTATGGGGTTGGTCGGCCTGGAAAAATTAATTTCTACTATGAGCCCGGCAGGAGTGCTATCGGTGGAGTTATCAAGCGCAACGCAGGCAAAAAACAAAGAGTCACGAAACTGTCCGTAGAGTTAACAGATGATGTCTACAAGCTCACCAAGCGTAAGAAATACGACCTGATAAAGATTGATGTTGAAGGGTACGAATTTGAAACGCTTAAATACCTAGCGGACAATGTCCATACTCGGTATTTGTTTATTGAGATCTCGGGAGTGGATCGCAAAGGTAAATATCATCATTCAGAGCTTTTTAAGCAAATCGAAAAATCTTTTGGCCAATACGAAATACTGAATATAACTGCGCTCGACAAACAGTACGATGTGTTTGATCTACTACTAAAGATAATATAGGGATAGATATCTTGGCTCCATTTCATTGACGCTACTATTAAAAACTTTGGTAGTAACCAGTTCACAGAACCAAAAGGAACAAAGGATGACTGAACAACTTGCCTTATTGGACAAGCGATGATATAAAACGAAGGAAAAGATTACACTTGAGATTAAAGAGACCGTGCTAAGTAGGATTGAATTGTTACATGTTGAAATCGAGATGCAATTAACCAATGTGAATTCTATGGTTAAACAATAAAGAGGCTATTGTGGACTATACTATAACTTTTATGGCCAATGCATCTAAGTTATGGAGGGATGCAGATCTTGATGTGAAACAGGCCTATCAGTCGATGATCTTTCTAGTGGTATTTCAATCAAGGTTTTGCAAAAAAAGAACCCTCAACCTAAAGAGAATTGAACACTTTAACTGGGGTTGTATGAAACAAAGAAAAAATTCCGCAAATTGCGGAATTCTCTACCTCTGTAAGTCTTTTATGGTGATCCCAACGAGAATCGAACTCGTATTGCCAGATTGAGAATCTGATGT
>CAZKAL010000015.1:0-12952 GCA_964550995.1 uncultured Candidatus Saccharibacteria bacterium
TGAACTGGTGCCGGCTCCAAAATAGCAAAGTCTTGATATGGGATTTGATTGTAATGATCTACTTCCATCGCTACTCTATAAACACCGGGTGACGAGAATAAGTTTTCCCAATCACTGAAATGATAAGTGACTGTGCTATTAGCGGGTATAGGTACGTTGCGGGGTTGTTTGTAGCAAAGACTATCTTGGCTTTTTACTTTATCATGAATCCTAGCCCATGAATTTGTTTGCCATTTAAATATGGCGAAGGGTTCATTAGGGCAATTGTTTGCAACATAGACGGTGTCAGGTAGGTTATTTGTTACCGAAAAACTGACTTCATCATTTGGTTGGTATTTTTGTTTGCTCATCTTTAGATTTATTTTTCCATAAGGTAGCTCTATTCCTCTATGTGATGAATATACTATCCAAGCGAGTACTAAAACACCTAATATTAAAACAACATAAGACGTAATTAAGGTTATATTAAAACGCCTAACCATAGAAGGAGACCTGAGTTCTTTGTTCCAATTCATACGGTATTTGCCCTTCTTAGTCGCATAAAACTCATGATCAGTATACTAACTCCTAGTGCAATCCAGGCCCATCGCAAAATTCCGTGAGCTAGATCCGTACCAAGGTAAAGCCCATGGACGAAAACTAGTAACATCGCTAGATAACTCAACAGATGGGTGACCTTCCAAAGCCATGGTTTTTTGTGGACCCATATAAGAGATGTAATAATCACCGCGGCTACTATATATAATGATATAACACCTGTGGCAACATAAAATGATCCAAGTGGAATTCCAAACACTGAAATTGGTTTGTAATTCGAAGTAAAAGGTACTAGTAGGTTAGTAATATTGAAAGGCACAAAACGATCAAAATATAGAACTACAACATGCACGATAACCGAAATGCCGAAAGATATACCAAGTGCTCTGTGCGTTGCCCAGGCTGTTATTGGTTCAAAAAAACTAAACGTCTTTCCCGTAATCATTCCAATGCCTGATATCATCAGTAAGATTAAGCTTCCTGCCGCAACTAGGCCCGAGGCTCTAGCTGTGTACCATGGCCAAGAGGATCGTACCTTTTTTACTAATTGGTCTGAAGTAGATACTTTGTTAGATGTATCAACATGAGCTGAAGACGTGTTTACAGATTGGGCAATTGATAAATTGTTAACGGTACCAAGGATAGTTATACTCCCTAGCAAGCTAAGTACAATTCCCAGTAGCCAAAGCTTTTTCATAAAATACCAACCTTTCCTACTATGTTTTTTCTATAGGCAGTGAAGCCATTACCGAATTGGAATATGTTGCCAGCCTTATCTTGAAGTAAAGTGGCAATAATAGTGCCATCTTTAACCATGCTCTCAGCCAATTTAACCCCGCCAATTAGCAGTGAAGAAGCTACAACGTCGGCTAGTTCAGTATTATTAGCAACTACGGTTGCAATTGCTATATCCCCATCCATAACTTTACCGTTAGAAGGGTTGATAATATGACTTCTAACATTATTCTTTTTTGATCTCTTAAGGCCGGATGATGCTATTGAGTAGTTTGCTGAAGAATTACTATAAGATAACTGATTATGGATATCTTTTGATTCAACATCAATATTCCACTTGCCCGATACGTCGTTACCACATATGGCTATGTCTCCGCCAATTGATAGGCTAAAACCTGAGAAATTATCACTGAGTTTTTTGGCGAGAATATCGGCTATATATCCTTTGCCGTTGCCTCCACTGTCGAGAGCTGAATCTTTAGGAATCATTGCCCAGTTATGCCCGATAATGAGCTCATTAATAGTTGCTATTCTTCGGTTTGAATAATCTTTGTTTGTCAGATTTGTGGTAATTGATTTAGCATATCCATTTTTCTGTAAAGCCGGCAAAACAAAGGGGTTATATAGGCCATTTGTTTTTTTAGATAGATTACCAAGGTGGCTTAGCCAGTCGTAGAATTCCTTTGATATGTGAGTTTTGTTTCCGGCATTGTCATTAAAGTGGGTTAATTCGCTATCTGGAAGAAAGCGGCTAAAGCGAGATTCAAACACGGCAATATCATGCCACATTATCTTAAACCACTTTTCCGCCTTTTCCCTACTCTGGCTAACTAGCCGAAGCTCAATGTTTGTTCCCAGTGCATCGGCAGATTGTGAAAAACTATCCACCTGAAGGTCCTGTCTTTGGTGCTGGTACTGGATTTACAGTGACTGGCGTTGGTGTAACTTTCACGGGAGTCGGTGTTGTTTTTACAGGGTTTGGTACTGTTTTCACGGAGTTGGACGCTGGAGTGGAAGCTTGAGTAATGTTGGTATCAACTTGTGGGGGTAGTGAGTTTACTGAGTTATAGAGATTTCCGGTTTCCGGGAGAACATCAGTTGTTGGGGTAGCTAATAATTTGTTTACAGAGCTATATCTAGGTATAGTTTTGTATAAATCATTAGCTGCAATGAAGAAGACGGCCGCAAGTATGGATAATCCTGTCAGTGTATACATACTAAATGGCCAGCTCTTTAATTTTCCTGTTTGATCACCATGGTTAAGACTAAACGCCTCACTCAGGATTCGCTTTTTTTCAACTCCATGCTTTTCAAGTAATGTTTGCATGGCATCCATATATGGCGGTGGCCCACACATCATATATGTTTGAGACTGTAACTTAAGGCCTAGCTTAGGAAGCAGTGAACTATCGAGCCTACCTTGATAGGTGTTGTCGTATCCCAGCTTGCTAACAGAGCCTTTACCCACAATATAGCTTACTCTTAAATTGGGATTGGACTTATCCAACGTCTTTAATTCGTCCAAAAACGGTACATCATCTTCATTCCTGACACTGTAAATTAGATGCATTTTGTTAGCTAACTTGTTATGCGTTGCATAGCGAACCATGCTCATAAATGGGGCTACCCCAATTCCTCCTGCTAGCAATACTAAATCATTGTGTTCAAACTCATTAAAAACAAATGCCCCGTAAGGGCCTCTAACATAAACTGTGTCGCCTGTTTTTAATCTTTTTAAAGCGGAGGTAAATTTGCCACCTACTCTTATACTAAATTGTAATTCATGATGATCAAGCGAAGAAGAGGCTATAGAAAAGCAACGGTTGGTAGTCGGCCTATCCTTGTCGTGCAAGCTAATGGCGGCGTATTGACCAGGTTCATGCAATAGGGGCGATCCTTCATCGATAAACCGTAGCTTTAATGATCTAACGCTATCTGTCAGTAGCCTGTTTTCGGAAACCTTATATTTATACATCTATATGATTTATTTGTTACCTTATGTTTCAATGTTCCTGCATGTATTATACTGCTAAATTGTATTTAAGTCAATTCAGGATGATTGGGTGTGTCTAGACGGGCTGTAGAGTAGGTCGTAATAGCTATAGCAGGATAAGTTGGTAGTCCTTGATTCTCGACCTTGAAGAGCATACTTTAATTAGTAACGAAAATAATAGATTATTGCCTCATATAGATTTGCGTTGTCGTGTCGAGAGAGACTTTAAAGACTTCTACCCGTGAAACGTTGCTAGAAGACTATCAGAAGACCTTCAATTTCACCTAGCATAGAGTGTTCTCTCTTCGTCATCTCAATGATGTCACTTTTTGACCGCGATGTATGAAGGCATGCGCTCCATTAGCTAAATGTCCGTAAACTCCAGCACTTCTGACTTGTTTTCCGTCTGAATTTTCGGCTTTTGGCATTTTTGAGAGCTTCACATCGCCGAGGGTTTCTCCAGTTTCAGGATCAAGTGATGGCACAGGGCATCTTGGTGTTCCTCTGTCGATTCTAAACATTGGATTACTTTCCGGTGACGGATCGCTATCCTTGTCATGAACAGTATCATAACGACCAATTAACTCTAGTTCTTGGTGAACTTCCACACCACGTAAAACTATGTTGGGCTTGTATCTTCGAGCATCAGGATGAGAACCCGAAGCATCTGCAATATCACGAACTGATTCATTGGATATAAAATGTATTGCCGCATTCGCACGCTGTCTTGGACGTTTGGTGCCTTCTAGTCCCATCTGCCAACCCAGTGTTTTACGAACAAATTTAACTTTTTTTCTCCGTCTAGAAAGGTACTAAACGCATCGTCTAGGTCTGGATTTGTAAACATTACCGGAGTAGCATCGCCAAACTCATCACAGAATGTATCAGGAGTTTCATCGATGCTTTCATCCATGGGCAGCACAACATCATAGCCGTCAAGGCTTAATTCATAGGGGTTTTTATATCTAATCTGAAGGAGTTTAGGTGCATGTTTGCTGCCAATTCGAACAAGACCCGAATCGGTCTCTTCTGCAACAATCCACATTCTATCACCATAAAATCCGCCTTTAATCACCTCAGCAACTTCTTCAATTTCAATACCGGGACCACCAGTTACCGGATACTTCCACATACTACCAATCTCTGCATTGAACTGTTCTGCCATGACCGTTACTATACATCAAATGGCTAACAGATTGAAAGCACAACCGAAACAAAAAACTATCTGTAGAACGGATGGACTTATTTTCTTGGCTGGGATGGCGATCTGGAACCTTTTGAGACAAAAAATGAGATATATGAGACACTGTAAAAAGCATGAGAAGAATATTCGCAGCACTAAAGTCATTACTAAAGAAGATATTTGCATTCTTCGCTGATTCAGATTCTAAAGGAGAGAACCATCATAAAAAGGCTCCTATTTATCGCTATCGACGTAAAGAATACTTGATGACATCTTCTGAAGCACGTTTCATGAGGATTTTGCTCGAGGTTGTTGGCGACTCCTACCGTGTTTTCCCGCAAATCCATCTCTCGGCCGTACTGGATCATGAAGTTAAGGGTCAAACTTGGAAACACGCCTTTAACCACATAAATAGCAAGTCAGTAGATTTTGTTATTAGCGACAAAGAACAGTTTCGTCCACTAGTTGCAATTGAGCTTGATGATAAGACACATGAATGGCAATCTCGGCGACTGCGGGATGAAGAAGTCGAGCGAATCTTTACCGAGGCAAAGCTTCCCCTGGTGAGGTTTTCCAGTTTACAATCTAATGACGTAGAAGCTGTAAGACAGAGTATTTTTACTGCAATTGAGGAAGTGGGGTCTAACCCTAAACAGGTAGCATAACAAGGATCATGCTACAATCTATCGCTCCCCTTGCATACCTGTAACCTAGATAGAATTGAAAAAAGAGCACTAGTGTCGCTCTGCTGCGATTCGCGGTCCAACAAAAAAAGCCCATCTGTAGAACAGATAGACTTCTTATGTTGGCTGGGATGGCAGGATTCGAACCTGCGAATGCCAGTACCAAAAACTGGTGCCTTACCACTTGGCGACATCCCATTATATTGTTAAGATTTCTAGTTTAGTGTCGGTTTCGGACATATATTGATAATTTTATGTAAGGCAGCCTGGTGCTTTGACACGGTCTTACTTACAGATGCTGTAAATCAGCCGTCCCCACACCTCGACTCGGTCAAGGCCGGGTCTCCGGTCTTGCGAAAGTCTACTAGGCTTTCTCACTCTTGGCGACATCCCATCGTTAACGTGTAATGATTGTGTAACGCTTACTATTTTTAAAACAAGTTTCAAAACAGCCTAGGTTATTCAATCAAGCCGCTTCCTCTCAAAACTAAGAATCCTCTCTTAGTTTTGGTTGGCCGCGGTACCTATTTTACCTTAAATTATGGATTGATTGTTAACATTTTGGTAAGTCGGCCTGGTGCCTTCCCTTGCTAGCTGGTAAATATCTGTATCTCACCGATAACAGACATTATTTTATCATATATTTTACTCTATTAACTATAGTCATTTACATTATGACAAAATATAAATGTTTTGCGGTTAAGATTTCGTTATAGTGAGATCTGTTTTACAACTTAATTAGAGAAATGGTAGCCAGCCAAGTTCAGGTAGTGGGTAGAGACCGATTATTCCCCCTCCTGTCGCAAAAATAAGTGTAGCAAGCGTAAAAATCATTAGATCGTACTCCCACCCACCAGATGAAGCCCAGTATTTGCTATGCCAAATAAAGATATGAAAGAACATAGAGCCCAACATCGCCAACATAGCTAGCAATGCGCCTATCGGCGTTAAGATGCCTAGTAGCAGCAAAAAACCAGAAGCCCCTTCTATACCGACTTGCATGTAGCCTGCAGGCAGAGGTAGATTATTAGATTTTGCGAACTTAGGGATGTCCGTGACCTTATTCTTAAAAGAAATCAGCATGATTATCGCTAGAATTAATCGTGCAAGGAGTAACCCAACGTCAAGTAGTTCGATTCCGGCTACTTTGAAGTCAGTAATATACCTGTATACATCAGTAAAAATATCCATAAGCATCATTGTAACATTGTTTTAGCAGATACTTAAATATACCTGAAAAAACAGCTAAATTACCCTACAAGAAGTCATCGTGCTGGTGATGCCACAGCTCGCTGTACAAACCCTTTTGTTTTAGTAACTCGCCATGTGTACCGTCTTCTACTACCCCTTCTTCTGTTAACACAACTATTCTGTCCATCTTTTTAATTGTCGATAGTCTGTGAGCTATGACGATAGTTGTTCGTTTTTCCATAAGTGTATCTAGGGCATTCGTAATTAGCTTTTCGCTTTTACTGTCCAATGCTGATGTAGCTTCATCCAGTATCAGTATTTGTGACTTTTTAAGCATCGCACGAGCGATTGCTACTCGTTGTTTCTGTCCTCCTGATAATTTAACCCCACGCTCCCCTACCAGTGTTTCGTAGCCATAGGGTAATTTATTTATAAACTCATCAGCGTGGGCTAGCTCAGATGCCTTTATTACCTCTTCTTTTGTAGCATCTGGATTTCCATACAAAATGTTATTGTAGATTGACCTGTGAAACAATAACGGTTCTTGGGGCACGTAGGCAATATTTCTGCGTAGGTCATCTTGGGTTATTTTCGAAATGTCCTGCCCGTCAATAGAAATTGTCCCACTATCAACATCCATCAACCTTAATAGCAGCTTGGTTAGTGTTGTCTTTCCTCCCCCGCTCGGTCCCACAAAACCAATTTTTTGGCCTGCTGGTATGTTGATACATATTTTATTAAACACTGTTTGTTCATGATCTCCCTCGTAGGCGAAACTAACGCTGTCTAGCCTGATCTGCCCTTTTATATTTTCAAATTTTGCAGGATTTTTTACATCTGTTACCGAAGGTTTTAGGTCATATATTTCGGTCATCTCAGTCGCATCAGCCACCGCCTCCTCTAATTTTTCTACTAATTTACCGAAGTTCCATAAACTCATAGTTAGCTGCTGAATATAGAACTCAATTAATAAAATATCAGCAATCTTTAGTGTGCCATCTGTTGCGAATTTGATGGAAAAGTAAAACACAAGAATCTGCAGAATGATGATTGAGATAATCTTATATACTCGGATAAAGTCGTTATAAATAAGATTCTTGAATCTCGCCTTGAGTCGTTTTTGGCTCAATGATTTGAAAGCAGAATATTCAGAGGAAAAACTAGCAAACATTTTGACCGATAGAGCATTTGTTACTGTGTCTGCAACTACACCAGTAACCTCAGAGTCATATGATGAAACTTTGCGTGCGAGTGGTATTTTCATCTTGTGTAGATATATAAGTACAACTACGAATATAATTGTCCATACCAACAAAATAATACCAATTGTGGGGGCTATAAACATAAATATAACAAATGGAAATATTGCCTGAACAGACAATGATGTTAGATCGAACATTACCGCGTTTGCCAAGATGTCGAAAGAACGAGTGAATCGGTTGAACTTAGTTACTAAAGAGCCCGTAAAGTTGTTTGCAAAAAAGTCGTTGCTATGCGATAAAGTTGTTCGGAAACTTTTCAAGTCTATGTCGCGCAACGTTCGTGTTATAGCCCAAAAATGAATGTATATCTGTATTCTTCCAAGAGCAAATACTAATAATCGTATTCCCGCCCATACCCATAAAAACCAGGTGTAGTCAGCGATTGACTTTCCTTCTGGGCTGCTTAACTCCCCGATGAACCTACTAATAGCCCATGGCATTGCAATATTGAGCCCAGCGAAGAACACTGTACTTAATAACACAGCAGTTAACCACAACCGTTTGTGCGGGCGCATAATACGCCAATAAATAGCTAAAGTTTTCCTAATCATATCTTCTTAGTCTATCTGGGATAGTGCTAGTTATCAACTAAATTAAGAATTTCTGGCAGGATTTTGATCGTTAACTAGAACGGCAGTTACAATTCCGACAGCAAACAAATGACCGTATATCTCGTTAATACCTAGAGCAATAGCCGTAGCAGTCATAATCCCAAGTAGAATTATTACTAGAACTCTAGGTGCGTAATTTAGCATTAAGGCAACACCAATAAGCAGCTCTATGGCGCCGGCTATCAAAATAAAATAGCGATCGCTCAATCCGACAAACGATAGGATGTTCCAGTCATAGTGATTCAAGAAGTCCTGTGCGATTGTTACGTTGAATATCTTTTCACTTAGAGCTAAAAACGCTAGTCCTACGCCGACTCCAATACGGTATATGTCAAGCGAATACGTTCTCAGTTCGGACATAGCCAGTTTACCGTGGCGCAAATAATAATCAGCCGAGTACCTACCAGGGCCTCTTAGCCATAAGTAGCCTGCAATACCAGCGTATTCAAAGTGGTCCAAAACGTCTACCGCTGCAGCTTGCCGAAATACAAGTAAATAACCAATAAGTAAAGATATAGCACCAAATCTTGTGAATAATCCAAGCGCAATTAAGATAGCAGCAAGTATATATAGACCACCGATCAAGTTGTCTACACCAGAATTTACGCTAACAACATTCGGTGCTAGCAGTAAGCCATCGACCGTGTTGATTACCAACAATAGTGCTGCGGATAATCGGACTATTAAGGGCACCCATGGCTGGAATGGTTTAAGCCTCTTGTCTAATTTTTTAGTAATTTTCTGGTTTTTAAGCCAGCTGTCTATGAGTTTAAAGATAACAAGCCCTATTACGACAATAGATAATACGGCTACAAGTTCTAGAAAGTTGAAAGCTGGTTCTGATATTGGCTCGGGCGATACAAACCATTTCACGTGTGCAAGAGTTTGTAGCATATATAGTTCTCAGTAATCCTAAAAACGATCTCTTAAATGAGTCATACTATAGGTCCAATCAGAGTCAGTCTTTTTATGAGGATTGAAGATATTCTGTGGATCAAATATTTCTTTTACTTCTTTAAAATGATCAAAAATCTCTGGTCCGTACATATTCTCTAGCCAAGGCCCGCGTATCATTCCATCATTATGCTCGCCAGATAATGAACCTTTGTACTTCAGAACTATGGCATTTATCTCTTTCATGGCTGGTTCGAGTTTTGCTTTTTCTGATGCTTTTTCAATATTCATCAAAGGAATTATATGAAAATTGCCATCACCCATGTGTCCGGCAATTGTGGCTAGAAGTTTATATTTTTTAATAACTGCTCTTATCTCTGGTAGGAATTGAGGTGCAGATTCTGACGGGATTATCAGGTCATCCATAAAAGGTGCCGTATGTTTATCTTTGACCTTTTTCCTCAGTAGATTGAAGCTCTCCCGACGCATAATCCAAAACTTGCGACTCTTTTCCTCAGTTTCGTCTTCTTCAAAAATTGCTTCATGATTGTATTCTTTTAGGTCCTGACGCATTTTATGTACTTTAGTTGCAATATGTTCCCGTGAGTTACCGTCAAACTGGACTAGTAAGACCATCTTTGGAATCCCGCGGAGCAATATGAACGCGTCAGGAATCAATTGTACTGCTAGTTTTAACATACCAAACCAGCCTAGAGTTTTACGGAAATAAAAGAAAAGTTTAAAACTTAACATTAAAGTGTAATTATCAAATCCTTCAAATGTTGCTGGATTGTGCTTCTTCACATTGACTATGATGTCCCCTAAATCATCGATTGTTTTCAGGAAGACAACAACTGTACCAGAGTGCTCTGGATTTGGAGTCAAACGAAACTTTATGTCAGTAACAATACCTAGCGTCCCCTGCGAACCTACCACTAATCTAGTGATATCAAAGGTACCCTTTTCTTTATCCCACACATCCCACATATGGTATCCAGTTGAGTCCTTGCTGACTCCAGGTTTCGCAGATTTGATTTGGTCATAATTATCATTAACTAGTTTAAAAACTTTTCTATATATATCTCCTTCGAAGTTTTTTAGAGCCATTTTCTTGTCTAGCTCAGCTTTAGTAAGTTTCTTCATTTTATATTCGTTGCCATCAGCAAGAATAACTTTGATAGATTCTATGAATTCTTCAGTTTTACCATACTGCAAGGACCGTTCACCGCCAGCATTATTTGCTACCATACCACCGATTGTGCAGAGGTCTCTGGATGCCGGAAAACTGGGCATTATTACGCCTTTTTCCAGAGTAGCTTTTTCAAAATCTCTATAATATACACCTGGTTGGGCATGACCAACGGACTCGGAAACATCAAATATCTTATTGAAGTGCTTGGTCATGTCCAAAACAATGGAGTCATTTATTGCTCCGCCTGACATATCGGTTCCACCACTACGTACTGTGAGGGATAATCCAGGATTAGTTGTTTTTTGTTCTGAAACATAATTAACAATATTCTTTATTTCTTCGGAATTTTTAGGAGCTACAACCACTTCTGGAATTAACTCAAACATGCTGGCATCATGACTAAAGTCTTGCCTGGTTTGGTCAGAGTCGTCGATGCTTCCTGAGGTTAATTTCGATAAGTCTGTTTTTAAATCGCTCATGATTTAATCGTACTTTATTCATTGAGAATATCCAAGTATTTATCTACACTTTTACAGATTAATTGCATTAGCACTATAGCTAAAGTATATTGAACGTATATGAAGCACATTGTTATAGCTGGGGGTGGGTTTGCAGGCGTTAGACTCGCAAGACAGCTTCGGAAACAAAAAAACATACGAATAACACTAATTAATGAAGCTGAAGATTTTCGCTACAGCCCTGCTCTGTATCGTGCGGCAACTGGTTTCAAAATTGGTATTGCACGGATACCACTGGAGTGGATGTTACTAGACTCTAGTAACACGTCTTTGGTCATAGGCACTGTTAAGAGCTTAGATAAAGATAAAAAAGCAGTAGTAATGGCTGATGGTCAGGTAATAGAATACGACTATGTTGTTATGGCTCTTGGTGCTGTTACAACCTATTTCGGTATAGACGGTCTAGGCAAGAATTCGTATGGTATCAAGACCTTTGATGAGGTTTTGGCATTAAAACACAATATTCATGACGGGCTTTTATCTAAGAAATCAATTAGTCATAATTTTGTGATAGTAGGAGCAGGTCCGACTGGAGTAGAACTTGCTGGTGCTCTGGGGAATTACTTAAAAAGAATAGCAAAGTCACACAAAATAAAACATCCGAAGGCTAAGATTTATTTGGTTGAGGCTGGTCCACGAATATTGCCTCAAATGTCAGTTTTAGCAGCTAAAAAAACACATAATCATCTAAAAAGACTTGGAGTACAGGTTCTTGTAAATACTAGAGTAAAATCAGAGACTGTAAAGATGTTAAAGACTAATAATGGAGAGATAAGAACTCATAATGTAATATGGACCGCGGGTACTACGAATAATCCAATATTCAAAAAACACTCGAAAATATTCTCATTCGATAAAAGAGGCAAAGTAATCGTCAACAAACGGCTTCAGGTCAGTAATAGTATTTATGTTTGTGGTGACAACGCCGCGACTGAATTCAGTGGGCTTGCTGTAACTGCGGTTAACCATGCAAACTTCCTCGCCAAAGAAATAACTGCAAGAGTAAAACATAAAAAACGGCCAATTCTAAGAGAAAGACATCCTGTGCAAGTTGTCCCAGCTGGTGGTAGATGGGCAGTCTTTCAGTATAGAAGACTTATAATGTCCGGCCGTTTGATGGGTATAGTTCGCCGGATAGCTGATGTTGTCGGGTATACCGAAGTTTTGGGTCCGATAAAAGCTATGACTATCTGGCAAAATAGCGATATAGCCGAAGATCAATGTAATATCTGCCGTGTCAGATAGAACCTGATTTTTTAATAAATTTGCTATACTATAGGTATAAAGATAATCAAAAATAAGGGCTAATAATTTATGAAGACTAAGAATACAGCAGAAAGAAAAAAGAAGAACATTGTAGCAAAAATAGTCCCTAAGGCATTAGTAATATTTGGTGTCATTGGTCTTGTTGCATCATTTGTGCTTGCAGTTGAGACAGTAGATCACTTCAAAAATCCAGACAAAATATTATCTTGTAACATTAACCCAATTGTTAGCTGTAGTTCTGTAATAGATACTCCGCAAGGACAAGTACTGGGATTCATGAACCCGTTTATTGGCATAGTTGGTTTTTCAATGTTGATAGTTTTTGGTGTGGCGTTATTCTATAAGGCTAAATTCCCAAACTGGATCTGGTATTTAGCACAAACGGCGGCTTTTTCTGGTTTAGCACTGGTTCACTGGTTGATCTACAACAGCATCTATGTTCTAGGCTCTTTATGTCCTTATTGTATGGTCGTGTGGACAGCAACAATCCCCATTGCTCTATATATTACTATCAGAAACATTAATGAAGGATTACTTGGGGATAAACTAAAAGGCATCGCAAGTTTCCTTAATGATTATCACATCACCATAATCGTTGTTTGGTACGCGGTAATTATAGCTTTAATCATAAATCAGTTCGGACTCTCCAATCTTCTAGCATAATTTATAATCCATAAGCATTTTGTTCTTGTAAAATAAAGCAACTCGTGGTATTATAGTCGTAATTGTTTTTCTAAAGATCAAAAACTATCGATTATGAGTTGGTTAGTATATGCAGGTTTTTCGAGAGGCAAACCGCTAAAGATCGTATAAATCTTAGGCATATATAAAATACTGAATATTATAATTTTATTATAATATTTTAACCAATTGTAAGGAAATAAATG
>CAZKAL010000016.1:0-1307 GCA_964550995.1 uncultured Candidatus Saccharibacteria bacterium
GACCCAGGGTTGGGGAAGACTCTCACTGTCATTACAGCACTTAGAAGAAAATTTAATGAACAGCGTAGGATTCTCCCAACCCTGATCCTTTCACCAAAGATCACTCTTTATAACTGGAAGGACGAGTGGTTAAAGTTTAGTAAGATACCTGAAGAGAGAATTTTGGTGTTGATTGGTGATACTAAAAAACGAATGGAAATGATAACAAAAGCGAGATCTAAATATGGCGACGATATTATCTGTATTACAAACTATGAATCGTTGGTGGTTAATAAGTCTTACTTTGATTTATTATTTGAGTGGAGCCCTGTATGTCTCGTTTGTGATGAATCCCAAAAGGTCAAAACTCATAATTCTAAGAGAACAAAACAAACTACTAAATTGTCTGATACATCTACTTATCGTTATCTACTATCTGGGACTCCTGTTCTTAATAGTCCTATGGATATATTTGCGCAGTACCGGATCTTAGATAAGGGTAAATCTTTCGGAAGAAACTTTTTTCATTTTAGAAATTTATATTTCTTTGATAAAAATGCAGGGATGCCAAAGGATAAATATTTTCCTGATTGGAGAATCAGACCCCGAGCCATGGAAGATATGAACAAGAAAATTTATGCTATTGCTCAAAGAGCAGTTAAGTCAGAGTGTTTAGATCTACCACCATTCATCAAGAAAAAGGTGGTCGTGGAGCTTTCCCCAGAACAACGGAAAGCATACGAGGAGATGAAAAAACACTTTGTTACTTATTTAGAAGGGGAAGCCGTGGTAGCTGAGTTGGCCATAACAAAAATGTTACGGTTGGCTCAGATTACCACTGGCTTTGCCAACAATGATTTAGGTGAAACTATTTCTTTTAAGAAGAACCCTCGAAAAGCCGCTCTACTAGAGGTTCTTGAAGAGATCACTCCTGGTCACAAGGTTTTAGTGTGGGCAGTTTTTAAAGAGAACTACGAACAGGTAAGAGATGTTTGTAAGAAACTAAAAATAGATATGGTGGAGGCTCACGGTGGAATATCGGACAAAGACAAATTTGCGGCGGTTGACCGTTTTAACACTGATCCTGAATGTCGTGTTTTTCTCGGGCACCCTGGTTCGTTGGGGATTGGGATCAATCTCATACCCGCAACTTATTCTGTCTATTACTCTCGTACTCATAACGCTGATCATGATGTGCAGTCGGAAGCTAGGAATTATAGAGGCGGTTCGGAAATACATTCTTCGGTCACTAGAGTAGACATCGTTGCCGAGGGAACGATTGATGAAATTATATTAGAGGCTCTGGCCAATAAAATGACTATGAGTAA
>CAZKAL010000016.1:1407-7308 GCA_964550995.1 uncultured Candidatus Saccharibacteria bacterium
ATGAACATGGAAACAGCTATCGGAGCACCCGTAGAAAAAAATGAAACAACACTAAAACAAATGGATGAAATGGTTAGTCGTTGTTTTCTTTTAAAAGAGAGAAAGAAGCAACTGTCGGATCAAGAGAAGCAAGTAGGAAGAGAATTATTAGCACTTCAAGAAGAAGTTAGGATAATTATGGAAGACATGGACTTAGACACCTACCAGTCGAGTGCTGGAAAGTTTACACCTTACACACAAACTGCTATATCCGTCCCTAAAGATGATGATAACAGAGAGAAGCTAAGAGCTTATCTTGAAGAGATTGGGGCCTTTGAAACCATGTGGACAGTAAACTCTAAAACTATGAACTCTTTTAACACCGCTGAGGCTGAGAAGAAAGAAGTTGATGGTGAGTTTGATTTTATTATTCCTGGTCTTATTGAAGGTGGACAAGTACAAAGATACACAATGACTAAAGCAAAAAAGAAAGCGTAATAACACGCTTGAAATAGGAGAAAAGAAATGGGAAAACAGAACAAAGAACTAGTAGAAAGCCAAGGGACAGAGGTTTCGACGGACGTTGAACTTGGGTTTGGGGATGAATTAGGTCAAGAAGATTGTGAGCTTGGGCGAATAGCTATTGGGCAGCCTACAAGTGAGTATGTTAAAAATGAATCTGTAAAACAAGGTTCTTTTGTAAACTTATCTGATATGACTATCTTAGGTTACAAAGAAGAGAAGCCGCTAGAGATGATTTTAGTTGGTCACTTTAAATATTGGATCGAGTCTGACAAAGAGACTAGAGACTTTATTGGTAAATACCCCGCAACGGATGCCAATGAATTGCCATGGGAGGAGATGGTAGATGGGCGACTTATTACTCGTACTTTTAACGCTGCTTATCTTGTCTTACTTCCTGAAGAGATAAAAGATGGTTGTGCGCTACCATACGAATTCACTTTCAGGTCAACGGAAGCGAAGAACGCAAAGAAGATAAATTCAATTGTTAAGAAAATGAGAAAGCAAAATATTCCTGCTTGGGGTAAAGTTTTCGAAGTTACCTGTGCTTTAAAAAGTAAGGGTAAAGATTCGTGGTTTGCTACCACAACTAAAGTTGGTAGGGATACAACTCCTGAAGAGAGAGAAGAGTCCGCTCAATGTTATAATGAATTCAAACAATTCAAAGACAAAGCTATGTCTTCAGAGGAAACAACAACAGAGGCGACAAACGATTTCAACCCCGCAACGCAACAACCTCCACATCCTGCGGAGCAAACAGAAGCAATGTACTAAATTTATGAGTCTACATTAGAGCTTCCTCAGACTCACTCAAAACTATACAAGCTCCATGCCCCTTGTGAGGGGGGTTTAAATTTATGCGGGGGTTGCTCAAACAACGTGCAGTAACTCAGTAGGTAGAGTACCGACGATAGCCCGAAGTTTGAGCTTTAGGTGGTTACTCGGAAGGTCACGGGTTCGATTCCCGTCTCACTGGAGATTGTCTCTCCACCCCGCACCTTTTAGGAGACGAAATGAAATATTTAGGAATAGATTTAGAAACCAATAGTTTCGACAAAGACACAACTTTTATAACCGAACTTGCTGCGGTACTTTGGGACTCGGATATGGGCCCTGTTAAAATGATATCTAAGATTGTTAACCACGGCGCACCTGTAAGTGATGAAGCCGCCGAATATACAGGTATCACTACCGATATGATTACTGCTTATGGAATTGCAATTCCAGATGTCTTAGAGGAGTTGAAGCCGTTATATAACGAGTGTGATTGGATGGTTGCTCACAACGGTTTAGAGTTTGATAAGCCCGTTTTAAATCGCCACATTAAACAACTCTACCAAGGGGACTCTCGTTTTAGCAATGAAGCTAAACCTTGGATTGATACCATGATTGACATACCCTTTCCGGCAAATTGTAAATCCCGCAACCTAACCTACCTTCAGGCTTTCCACGGGTTCGCCTATCCAGGGCACAGGGCAATTTTTGATGTAATGGCAATGTTTAGAGTAATGTTTGAATATGACATGGAAGAAATTATACGTTGTGCTTCGACCCCGATTAAAACTGCAATAGCTCAGTTTCAATATCCAAAAGAGCGTAACGGAAATTATGCTGCGGCAATGGAAGAGTTCAATAAAATTAAAGATGCTGTTAAAGGTATGGGTTTTAGATGGGCTCCTGATAAGAAGCATTGGATTTTAAAAGCTCGGGAAGCCCGAATCAATGAGATGGATTTTCCTTGTAAAGTTATAATAAAATGAGTAGCCAAGCAATAGTCTCTCCAGAAAAATTCGCCGAAGCGGTAAAGTATATTTGGGAACAACCCTTTGTATCTTTAGACTTTGAAGCCACTGGACTTCACCCTTACCTTGAAGATGAAATGTTTTCCCTTGCTATGAGCGCAGGAGATTGGGATTTCTATTTCAACTTCAACAACACTCCCGATCACTTGGGAGTCCTACATAAACCGCTTCTTCCTAGAGAGTGGTATCCTAGAATATTTGCTAATATTAACAAAAACGATGCGGTTTTTATTCATAACGCAAAGTATGATGGGGCACTATCTTTAAGGGAAGGAGTGGATTATTTTGACCACCCTAATTTAAAAGTTCACTGTACAATGGCTGGAGCCCGCGTCGAATATAATGACCGTTTGAACTTTAGTCTCGATTTTCTTGCAAGAGAAGTAGGTTCTAAAAAAATTGATGCGGTAAAAAAATACATAGTTGATAACAAGCTTTATAATGGCAAAACCAAAGACACTGGTATGCGATTTGATTTAGTACCTATGCCTCTAATGTCAGAATACGCCATGATGGACGCTAGAATTTGTCTTAAAATAGGTTTAAAACAAATTAATAAAGTTAAGGTTACTGTCCCTTCCCTATCTCCTGTAATGGGAATGGAGAAGCAACTTACAAAAACAGCATATAAAATGGAACGAACAGGAATTAAGATCGATAGGAGCTATTGTGAAGAAGCAAGAACTTTTGAGTATCAACATTGTGAAGAAATTAAAGCCTCTTTTTTGGAATACACTGGAGTTCCTTTTGTTGATTCTAGTAAATGTTTCGCACCTATTTTTGACCGCCTTAGCCTTCATTATCCTCTCACGGATAAAGGTAACCCATCTTTTTCGAAGGACGCTCTTGAAACTGTAGAGTCTCCTCTGGTAGCTATGATAAAAGGGCATCGTAAATCCTATATGATGGCCAATACTTTTTACTCTAACCTACTCAAACTATCAGATCACGATGATGTTATTCACGCTAATATTAAGCAAGGTGGAACTATTCATGGTCGTATGAGTTATGGTGATCCAAACCTCCAGAACATCCCGAAGAGGGGTCAGGAGAAGTCACAGTTCCCTGTTCGTAGGGCTTTCGTTCCAAGACCAGGGTACAAGTTAGTAATGATCGACTACGACCAGATGGAGTATCGATTAATGCTGGACTATGCTGGAGAAATGCAAGTTATAAAGCAAGTACTAGCTGGTGTTGATGTTCATACCGCTACAGCCGACCTTATGAAAGTGGAGCGGGACTTAGCTAAGACAATTAACTTTCTTTTGATTTACGGTGGTGGACTAGCTGTGCTTGCTATGAAATTATTTAAGACACACTTAACTGAGAGGATGCTAAAGGATATTGCAAAATGTTTATTCTATGAGCAGAACTCTGAAATTGTGATCCAACGAAAGTTACTTCTTTCGATGGACGATGTTCGCCATGGTTGTGAACTCTTAACTAAAACCCGTGACCTGAGAGAGTTATATTATGACAAGCTCCCTAATGTCGCTAAGTTTATCAAGGATGTAACTAGGCAAGCTGAGACCAGAGGATATATCTTCAATTGGAATAAGAGACGTTGCTACTTTAGAAACAAAAAGAACGCTTATAAAGCACCAAATTACCTCATCTCAGGCGGGTGTGCCGACGTTGTGAAGATAGCAATGAATAGAATTGATGATTTTTTAACGAGCAATAATCTCACATCTAGGATGTTAGTTCAAATTCACGATGAATTATTATTTGAAGTTCACGAATCTGAAATGGATATTATTTGTAAAATCAAGGACATAATGGAGAACGTATATCGCCCACGATTTCTACCCTTGACAGCAGGGGTAGATTACTCAGAGAATAACTGGCAGGATAAAAATGAATACAAACTACAGTGAAAAAATTGTTAAGTCTCAAAAGCCACATACTTGTGATGTCTGTCACGGTATTATTCCTATAAAGCAGAAATACTATATTACAAGAACTAGAATGAAAGAAGGTGAATACCAAAATAGAAAATATCACATTGAGTGCAAGGAGAAGATAAAGTGAGTAAAGCATCAATTAAAAAAGTGGCCAAAGCAGTAGAAGAGAAATTTAATGTTGGTGGGCTTGCTGAAATATGTACTAGCGATAATTATGATCATTTAGAAGCCAACAAAGTATTTTTTGAAGGAACAATTTTTAACCACTATAGATATATTCATCCTGATCTTTTGGGTGTTAAAAGCGGTGTTCGTGCTGTTAAAGACCTGGAAGGGGCACCCCGAGAAGGGTTTGAAGTTTATGACCAGTACGTTGCCCACGCTATGAAGTCTAAAAAAGACTATGGTATAAACCTACAATTTATCTTCGGTTAAATGGCACAGAAACCCGAAACAGTCTTCAGGGCCCGAGCAGATAAAAAGCTTAAGAAGATCAAGAACTCATGGTGGGAGTCAATCCAACAAACAGCTATTAGGGCCACACCTGATAAGATTGGATGCATTCAGGGATACCTAGTGGCATTAGAATTTAAGAAAGACGCTGACACCGACCTAGAAAAGCTGCAAAGATATAAGGCAACAAAGATCAAAGCGGCAGGCGGTTTTCATTTTAGAGTTACCCCGCAAAATTGGGAAAAAGTTTATAGAAAATTAATTAGAATTTCAAATATGAAACCACAAACACAGGAGGCATTATGTTTAAATTAACCATTGGAGAAATCAACAAAACAGAACTAGCACAAGCACTACAAGAGCTTGGGGCATTAAGTTTACCCGTCAAAGCTAGTTGGAACATTACTAGAATGTGCAAGCAAATTAATAAAGCCATTATGGACAACAGAGACATGTACTTTAAAATTATGAAAGAGCATAGTGTCTTAGATGAGAATGGAGAAATGGTTTGTCAAACCCGCACCGTTAAGGGAGAAGACGGGGAAGACGTTGAGATTGATATACCTCAAACATCAGTTGTTAAAGAAGGGGAGCAAGAAATCTTAGACAAAAAAATGAATGAATTTATGGCAATCGAAGTCGAGATTAAAAGTTTTAAAATCAAGATAGCTGAATTGCAGGGTGTAACACTATCTCCTAGAACTTTAACTTTTCTCGAAGCTTTGATTGATGATGAGCCAGACGAAAGTGATTGTGACGACAACGTACTCCCCCTTAAGGGTAGAGAGGATACTAATACTCCTCTTCCTCCTCAATAGAACCATTATTAGCTATGTCCTTGAGATCTTGGATTGACTTTATTTCCTTGATCTCATGGGCCGCTTTCATTTTTACTCTCTTCATTAAATTAGGTTTCATTTTTACTTCTTCGGCTCTCTTTAAATTTCTTAGAGCTTCCTCAACATCATAATCGTCATAGTTATTATTTTTTTCTTTTTCTTCTGGTGTTTCGCACCTAGATACTTCGTTACAACAACCCATTACCTTTCTCCTTCTTCACGCTTCTCTTTGTCATATACTGACTGCCAGAGCGTTTGTTTATATTTTGATCCACCTAATTTTTTAACACCTTTCTCTAGTCCTAGTCCTGCTCTATATCCTATCTTTTGAGCTGCGGGGGAAGCCCCAAGCATACCGACTGCAAAACCAACCCCACGCCCTACAGGGCCAAAGGCACCACC
>CAZKAL010000016.1:7408-12796 GCA_964550995.1 uncultured Candidatus Saccharibacteria bacterium
TCTGTTAAAACTTCTCTGATATTAAATACCGAACTTGCATCCACCATATCAGGACGTTCTATCTTTTCTGGTGGAACCACTGTTTCAAATTTTTGAACCCAATTATCACCATCTCTCTCCACCACAGGCGACCCCGTTTCATCTCTAACGAGTTTTCGAACGGCTTTCTTGTCTGCATTTTCAACCATGAAAGCATCATCATACATTTGTTCTAAATCATCTAAGCGGGCTTTGTTAATTTTATCAAATTCGGCCCCACCGCTATTTCTCAAATCTCTAAGTTTGGTTATCTTTTCTTGTAGGTTCCTCTTCATTGGAGCAATATCAACTTGCTCACCTGAGTTTCTAATGTGCTCATTTATAAGTTGTCCAATTTGGTTCTGTTTCTTTTGTTGTGCATAGTGTGCTTTATTTAGAGCCTCCTCAACAACAACAGGAGCCTTCTTTTCTGTAATATCTTTCATTGCTCTGGGGTTTCCAAAGTAGCTCACAAACGAATCAGCATCGGCACCAGAGAACATTTGAGAAACTTTAGGTGCTACGGATCTGGTCATTTTTTTATATGCAGGCCCTAAAATCTTTTTTACACCTAATGGTAAAGCTCCCTTCTCTGCTAGTTTTGCTGCGTTTTTCTGTGCTTGGGTTAGTGATAACCTACCGCCTTCTTTCATTCCTGCTTTGACTAGCTGTTTTGCTGATTGACCTGTGCCAAACAAAACAGGAGCAGCACTCCCAATTAAACCCGCTATGGCAACATCGGTTTTATTAACATTTTGTTCTAGTCCTAGTGCTTGTCCAATTTTCTGTCTCATGGCTTCGTTGACGGCACTCATAGTACCACCAGCAAACATAGCTCCTGGTAAGGCTCCTACACCACCCCCGGCTCCTGCTCCCGCTACACCACCCGCAAGGGTAGCCACACCCTCAATTATACCTGAAGCGGCGTCGGTTCCAATATCCGCAACATCGTTAAGGATGTCTTTGGAAAAAACACCTGTGTCGGGGTCGAGAACTTTAAAGGAACTTTCATCGTCTCTTTTAATTAATATCCTTCCATCTTTGTTTGCTTTAACATTTAGGTTTGGATATTTCTTTTTAAGGTATTTTGCACCTACACTTGGAGAGTTGGAAAAGTTTTTAATTAATGCTCTATCACTGGTAGATATGTCTGGATGCATCTCTTCAATAATACTGTCGTGTCCACCTACTATTTTTTCTAGGTCTTCGGTAGACATCTCAGAAATTGAATTGTTTTCGTTTCCAAGTGCTGCTCTAAGTTCATCATCTGACATTTTAGCAAAGTCACTCATTTTTTACCTCTTCTCGCTAGTTCTTTACGCATCTCCGCTTTCTCAGCTTCCGAGTATTTTTTAACGGTTGCCGAAGGTTGGGCTTCTTTCTTTCCACCAACATAATGATCAGGAGAATACTGTTCTATAAATAGGTCTTGCATGTCGGGGTTTCTCTCAAAAATGAAACTTGCTTTTTTAGCTAAAGAGTCTCTTTCTTTTTTAATTTGTTCTCCCCAAAATTTTTCCTCTGCATCTAAGGTATGCTTAAATTGGTTTTGGAACTCTTTAGAAAGAAACTTCTCTGGATTACCTTTAATGTATTGTTGGATACTAGCAGTAGTACCCCCAACAGACTTAGGAACCATGTGCTCAACCATTGTAATTGCCGGTTGTCCACCACTCATCATCTTACCAATGGCCATAGCAAGCTCAAATGATAACTGCTCGGTCATTCTAATATCACCACCTGCTGCTACGGTATTATCTAAAATTCTTAATCCGTTTCTAGCAAGGTCGGTTCTTTCTCTAATACCTCTAAGATACTTTGTACCTTTACCCCTGGCATCGGCTTGATCCCAAATCTTACTAAAAGCAGCTTCGTCTTTTTGGCGTTGCCTATACATTCTCTTATCTGTGTTTTGAAAAGATTCTTTTTGCTTTGCTAGTTTTGCTTTAATTAAAGCTATGTGGTCTTGAGAAATACCACGCTTCTCTTGAGTGATCCCATTTTGTATTGCCTGAATCATTTGCATACGTTGTTGTGGTGTTTCAGCTCTTTTATAACCCTTCATTAAATTAGATCCCGTTTCAGAATCAGCGTAAGCAAGTAACGGCGATAAATCTAATTGTGGTTGATACGTTTGTGATAAAGCATCTGCCATATTTTGTTGAGCATTAATGTTTCCTTGCCTTTGGGCAACACTAGCTTTATACGCGTTCTCTAGTTCTGACATTAAAGGGTCACCACCTTGAGTATTACTCTCAGGTTGTTGTATCGGGGTTGTGTTGTGTGGAGGCACTTGCTGTGTTTGTTGTGGTGCTGGAGGCACCGAAGCCGATTGCTCTCTAACCGAAGCTAAATTTCTCGATGCCTGTGTAGGGTTTTGGGAAACAAAATCAGACACCGCCCCTCCTGTGCTGCGACTATCGGGGCGCATTGATGCCCCCGAGTCAGCTACACGACGACCTTGGTAGTTTTTAATCTGCTCACCTATGTTTGCAACGGACTGATCGACAAGAAGATTTACTCTCCTCTCTTCTGGGGTACTCATAGCATCGTCCCACATCTTCTGGACTCCAGAAGCCAAACGACCCATCACGGACTTCTTCATTTTATCACTATGTGCCCGTTGCGCTTTTAATTGCATCTCTTCTGGTGTTGCCATAATTACTCCCTATCCTTGAACTGAGTAGCCTGGTGTTGAGGCATAAGAAAGCTTAGAAGGCTGTCCACCCATATTACTCCAATAACCCCCCGGCCGACCCATTCTTTGAACTTGCATATTTTGTTTCATTTGGTTTGAAAGAGCTTGTTGGTTTTGGAATTTTTGACCAGCACCATACATAGATGCTCCCGCACCAATTCCCTTAATAGCTGATTGAAAGCCACCACCACCCCTAGTTGGGCTTTGTGGTCTTAAGCCTGTCCATGGAGATAATTCTGCTGTACGAGCTGCTAGTTCATTTTGCCTTTGGAACTCATCTTCTCGGGCTTTACCTTTCATGTGCCCCATTCCCGCACCGATAATAGCACCACCAACAGCACCAGCACCAACACCAAAAGGGCCACCCATGGTACCTAACATTGCTCCTGTTCCTGCTCCTGAAGCTGCTCCACCTAACATATCTCCCCAAAACATATTATACCTCCTCGATATTTTTTACTAAAAGGATCTGCTTATCGAACACCTGTTCGATCTCAAACCCCATATACATATAAACTTTAACAATTTTATTTGAAATTTCCTTATTATGTTTTTCAAAGAAAGCATTACAAGTAATGAACTTACATCCTCGCGCCAAAGCATTTACAACCATCATATCCCGCAACTTTAACACATTCTTCAAGTGTCGTTTACCTTCTTCAACAAACAAGTGACCTACGAAGCATTCTTCTCCTCTACAACGAAAAGAAATAAAACCATAGTTAGTTTTAATAGTTTCTAGATTTTCTTGTTCCTCTAAATACTTTGCGAACACTCTTTGCTCCTATTCCAAAGTTCATTCATTATTTTTAGTGATTCATCATTAGAAAGTGTAGGATCATCAACTTCATAGAAATCTCCAAATAAGCTGTCACCAATCACAATGAAGTGAGCATCACAACCAAAGTTATAAACTTTAGAGGACACTATAGGAATCTCTTTAGCTACTCTACTATCTTTTACTCTAATCCATTTTTCATCTTCCATTACTGCGTGGTTACCAGTGACATTAGTTCCATGGTAGTTAAAAATAACATCTTGTTCATTCAACTCAGTTATGTTGAGATGATAAATTTTACCACCTAAAGTCTCATCACCTAGTCCTAGTTGGTCTATTCGTTTCATAGAACCATCCATCATAGTTACTAGACTCTCTCCTGTGAAACAACCACCACCACTAGCTCGTTGAGCAGCACCTTGCTGTTGCGCGGCCCATGCTCTTTGGTCAGCTTCATACTGTCGGAGTTGGGCTTCATTTAGTAATCGGTTTTGGTCTAATACATTTCCTATATTAGTCTCTTGAGTAGCGGCATCTAGTTGTGCTCTATTGAATTCCATTCCAGGCAGCTCAGCCATAAGGCTCATTTTATTAGCCTCTTCCCTACCTAAAATATCAGATCTACCAAGTTCGCCGGATCTTCTAACTTGCTGTTGTGCGCCGAGGAGGTTTTCTTGTCCAAACTGTTCGATTCTTTCTCTCGCACCTGATCGGAGTCCACCCCGCATAGCTAGTTGTGCTCTAGCTCCGGCCATACCTTGCATTGATTGCGCTTGTGCATCTTCAAGAGCTTGTTGTTCTTCAACACCTTGACGGTCTAACAACATCTGCGCCCAAGGACTCACATCAGTAGAGTCAACAAAATCAGAGACATTTTGCATATACTGTGGATTATAGTTATTTTGAATGGTGAGATCTTCACCTAGTGACATAGTTTCTTGATCTAGTGGAGAGTCCCAAGTAGGTTTAATAATACCTGTTTCTCTTTCACGGGCAGTAAGTACCCTACCAAACTGTGCTATTTCTGAAGCTCTTTGTGCTTCGGCTGCGCGCTCCTTAGATAGTTGTATCTGAAGGGCGTAGTCATTATTACCCCTATTTTGTTCAGCCATGTGCTGATCATATTTTTGTTGTGATACCTCTACCATAGCATCGACACTATCATCATACAGTTGTGGCATATCTTACTCCTTAAACGGTTTCCCAATAAAATGTTAAATCTTTTCTAATTTCATTATCACCATCTGGAACCATGTTAGATAATGTACTTACCATTGTTCTTCTTTGGTTTTCTAACATAGCTAAAGCAGTTGGAAGGTTTGGGTGTGCTTCTTTTTCATAACAACGAACTTTCATAAATTGTTGTATAAACTGAACAAACTCAGGTATGTCGATTGAGTCTGTGGTGGCTGTTATTTTATTTGCATTTCTCAGGTACCAAATTGTAAGACCATTAGATAATGTCTCTCTTGAATTGGGAACAAGTTGCATTTGTGGTTTTGATGTCACACTATCATTTCTCAAAATATACCGATAAAATTGTTCATCGACGCGGTTAGATCTAGCTATTTCCTCAAATATATCATTGATGCCATGTATCCTGTCAACCTGATAGATGGTGTTCCCATTAATATAGACTAGGCCACGAATTTTATTAGCGTAAATATTAGCAGGAAGGTCATAAACTTCAGTACCATCGACTAGAGAAATAAATGCTTTAGTAAGAAAATACCCCTCATATATCGTGTGTATCTCCGCTTCGGCCTCATCAATTCCCGCATTACAGTAATCCATCAACTCGGTGTCTGTTACAAAGTCTTCTTGCTCTAAGCCTAAATCTCTTCTAACTTTTGCTGCAACTTCGGCGTATGTTTTATATTCCATATTTATCCCT
>CAZKAL010000017.1:0-1077 GCA_964550995.1 uncultured Candidatus Saccharibacteria bacterium
ATAGAAATGGAAAGTAGTTCTAAAGCATTGATTTTATAAAAAAAGAAAAAAATAAAAATAACCCCGCACCACTATCAGGTTGCCAAAGATTCGCATATTCCAATACAATGAACAAATGCACACACTTAAACGGATTATCAACTACTTAGTTACCCCGATTATCGGTCTATTTTTCACTAAAAGTGCCCCTAAAAGCACCCCAACTTTAGCATCAATTCAGGACAAAAAGAGGGATGTTTTAAAGCGTCGAAATGAAAACCCCGACCCATATAACCCGGAGCAATACTCTATCACCAGGACTAAAAATGGCCGACACAATAATTGATGTAGATGGTACAGAACTCACAATAACAGAGGCAAAGGAAGCGGGGTTAAATTTTTACGACCCAGACAATCCAAGGTCGATTGTTAACATCGTTCCTCCAAGTTTAGGTGAAATGTTGAAGCGGCAAAAACTAATAGAGTTAGTGGAGATGGATGAAGACCGACTCTATAAGTTGGTGAAGCCTAACCTGACATTGCAACGTCTCAGGAAAGCGTTCTGGCGTGAGTATGAACAGGCTCAGATGGAGAGAAGGGATATGGTCTTGCGTAGAGTTTATAGTGAGATTTGTTCTAAACAATATTTTGATCAGAAGTTAATTAAAAATTATCATAAGGTGGCTTGGATGTTGAAGCCTGTGACTCTTTATATGGATACTTTGGAGGAAGCTTTAGAGGTATTTCATTATAAGGTGCGGGGTATTTTAGATCTACCGTTAACTGAGAGTAAGGTTTATAAGGATCATAGGGGTAGGTTGAAAGAGAAAAAGGTTCCGGTGGCTTCTGCTATCAATGCGATTCTTAAGGTGGGGCAAATGGTAGAGGATCGGGTTAAGGGAGCTATCGTTAAAAAGACTGCACATGTTTCCAAATCAGTCGAGGAAAAAAACTATAATGTGAACATGGGTTCGCCGGAGGGGGAGGTTTCTCGGTCGAGTTTGCCTGCTCCGGTTAAGAGTATGGATGAGATAGATGCTGAGATTGCGGCGATTCAGAAGGACATGAATGAAGGTTCCTAGTACTGAAGATAGGCTT
>CAZKAL010000017.1:1177-4984 GCA_964550995.1 uncultured Candidatus Saccharibacteria bacterium
TCGAAAGAAGTTGCTACTGCGGAGTTTGAGAAGAAGTGGATACCCGAGTTTATGCCGAGGGATAACCCGGAAGAAGACCCCGACACAGGATGCGTTGATCCTAAGTATGGATGGACTGTTAAGTACCGTCATGGAAGCGTACATGAAATAAAATTCAGGTCAGGGGTTTCAATATTTTTTAAAGCGTACTCACAGGATGTACAAAAACTCCAAACGGGTACTGTTCACGCCATATTCACAGATGAGGAACTTCCTTTTAATTTATTTGATGAGCTTATGTTTCGAGTTGCTGCTGTTGATGGTTATTTTGGAATGGTCTTTACTGCCACCATAGGACAGGAAGAGTGGTTCCGTGCTATGGAGCGGATAGGCCGTGAAGATGAGATGTTTAAGGAAGCGAATAAGATCCAAGTCTCAATGTATGATTGTTTGGAGTATGTGGATGGTTCTACAACCCCGTGGACTGAATCTAAGATCCAGAGGGTAAAAAATAAGTGTGGTACTGAAGCGGAGATACAGCGGCGGGTTTACGGTCGCTTTGTTATGTCTGAAGGTCTTTTATACCCTTCCTTTACTCGGGATAGGAATGTAAAGTCAGTGCAAAAGTTTTTGAAGAAGATTTATCCAAACAGGCTTTCTTTTGAGGGACTACCACTGATACCCGCTGCCTGGCATGTATACTCTGGTACTGATATTGGGAGTGGTGGAAAGACGGGACACCCCGCCGCTATTAGCTTTATAGCTGTTCGCCCCGATTATAAATATGGTGTGGTTTTTAGAGGGTGGCGCGGAAATAAAGGTGAGACAACTACCTCTTCAGATATTTTAGATAAATATAGAATTATTAGGGGAAATATAAAAGTTATTCGTCAAAGCTATGATTGGGAGGCGAAGGATTTTTTTACTTATGCTTCTAGGGTCGGGGAGACTTTTGTTAAAGCGGATAAAGGAAGAGATTTAGGTTGTGACCTATTGAATGTTTTATTTAAGAACCAAATGTTAGATATTTTGGATATAGAGGAGCTTCACGGGCTTGCTAACGAATTTACTTCCTTGACAAAGAAGGTTGATAAGAGAAATGCTAAAGATGATTTTATTGATTCATGTCGCTACGCTGCTACTGGAATCCCTTGGGATTACACCGCAATTAGTGATGAGTTCATTGAAGTGAATGTACCTAAAAAGGAAAAAGAGTATGACGAAATCGAAGACCGGAGAAAAAATTTCTTCGGAGGACAAGCAGCACTTGACGAAATCAGTGCAGAAATCGACGAGTACAACGAGCTTTATGGATAACTTCACAAGTCAAGATATTTGTGACATAATTAAAACGTGTGGCGAGGTTGGGGTCGTAGAGCTGACACTTAAAGACTTCAATATTTCTTTTCAGACCAGAGAAGAGGTACATATTGCACCCACACCATTTATCACGCATCCAAACCAGGAAGCAGTCTCAACTAAAGAATTCATTAATGACGAATCCTTTGCGAAAGAAGGTGAAGCCGCTTACAAGGAAGCCCAACTAGCAAATATGGTGGTTGAAGATCCTGTAGAGTACGAGCGTCTAATGTCAATTGATGATTTAATCGAGGAAGATAATGGAACAGTCGCATCATAACGAAGCAAAAACATCTGGTGAAAAAAACTTTGGCAAAAAGAAAAACGGCGCAGACCTAGAGAGAGACTATAAAGACTCTGAAACGGTAGACCAGGAAATATTTTCTGAGATGAGATCTAATGTTTTACTAGTAGCGGGCGACCACTACACAAAGCGAGGATCGAAGTTTTGGGAAAGAATTCGTGATACCAAACAACTAGACAAAAATCAAAAATTAAGACTTACAAAAAACCACGTTAAAAAAATATTAAACTCTTATATTTCTAATATGCTTGCTCACGCTCCGAATACTACCATTGTCCCACACAATGAAGACGAGATTCAGGATCAAAAGACAGCCGAATTGAATAAATATGTTTGGGATGGCCTCAAGAGGAAGATGAAATTTAGGAAAAAAGTTAGAAAGTGCGCCCAGGACTTTTGCGAGTTTGGGGAAGTATTTGTAAAGTCATTTTTCGATCCCGAGGCAGGGGAAGTAGCTGGCTACAACCAGCTAATTGATGGAGAGAGCGGACAGCCTGTGTTTGATGAAGAAGGTAATCCAATTCCTGATAAAGATTCTCCTGTAATGGAAGGGGCTATTGTAAACGAGGTATTTCCTGCTTTTAATGTTCTTCGAGATCCTGAAGCTAGAAATATGGACGAATCACCGTATTTAATTTTTAGAAAAATGGTTTCTAAGGCTAAAATTAAATCAATGGTTAGAGATCAGAAAGTTCTTAATGCAATTGAGAACCAGGAAGAAGAAGAATATTTGGTCTTTGATGGAGATAGAGCAAAGTATGGTAGAGAAAGATCAAAATTTATGCTTAGAGAGCATTATTTCAGACCATCAAAAGAATATCCAAATGGGTATTATTATTTCTGTGTTCAGGGAGTTA
The DNA here is from genome assembly GCA_964550995.1 of uncultured Candidatus Saccharibacteria bacterium. Taxonomy (GTDB): domain Bacteria; phylum Patescibacteriota; class Saccharimonadia; order Saccharimonadales; family SZUA-47; genus CAZKAL01. The sequence continues at coordinate 3,677 of CAZKAL010000017.1, forward strand.
TTATTACAGAAGGTGAACTCCCTTATGGAATATGGCCAATACGGTACGCAGGATTTGACGAGATCAGTACATCTGCGAGACATCGATCACCAATTAAGCAAATGCGCCCCTACCAAATTGAAATCAACAGGGCAGCAAGTGGAATCGCCACAGCCCAAGTCACCCTTGGAGACGACAAACTTGTCCTTTCGCATGGTTCTAAACTATCACATGGAGGATCAGTCCCTGGAGTTAGAGCGTTAACTGTAACTGGTGGGGGGGAGCCTACGGTGTTAGGTGGAAGAGATGGTTCGCAGTACCTACCTTATATGCAATCCCAGATCAGCGAGCTTTATACTGTGATGAATGTTGTAGAGGATGATTCTATTGCAGAGAAAGGGCAATTAGATCCTTATGCTAAACTTTATGCGAGTATGAAGAATAAAAAGAAATTTTCTAAGTATGGGGAAGTTTTTGAAGAGTTCATTGTTGATTTAACAGAGTTAAATTTAGAAATTGCTCGTTTATATTTAGATGAGAACACTATTTTAAACTATGTAGGGAGATCTGAGAGGGTAAACCTTCCAGAATTTTTCCATCAAGATAAAAACTGCTATCGCATTAAAGTAGAACCCGTTGGTGAAGACATAGACACTATGATGGGCAGACAAATGGCGATAAACCACACCCTCCAGTACGTAGGAAACTCGTTAGAGAAAGAAGATATAGGCAGAATGATGAAGGCCATGCCTTTCATGAACTATGACGAAGCTTTTGGAGACTTCACTATTGACTACGACAATGCAAAGAACGATATTCTTGCAATGGAGCGCGGTGAAGAACCAATGATAAATCAGTACGACAACCACACATTTTTAATTCAAAGAGTTGTTAATAGAATTAAGAAACCTGACTTTAAGTTTCTTGATCCTAATATTCAGGACTTGTTTGGCAAATATATTAAAATTCACGAACAACAAGAAGTAGAACAACAAATGAGAATACAAAGAGCACAACAAGGCTTTATACCCACGGATGGTTATTTAGTTACCGTTGATTTTTATGTCTCCACAGCAGAAGGAAAGACAAAAAGGGCAAGACTGCCCCAAAAATCAGTGGAATGGCTTATTCAGCAAATGGAGTTACAAGGACAAACGCTTGATAAATTAGAAAAAATGAATCAAGGGGTACTCTCTGATATGGCCGGACAACTATTGAGTAAAAACGGACAAGCAAGTCCACAATAACTTAGGAGAGTATAATGAGTATCGCCCAAGATTTAGCAACGGAGATTCCTCCAAATCAAAACGATGTAATTGCAGACGACCA
>CAZKAL010000017.1:5084-8110 GCA_964550995.1 uncultured Candidatus Saccharibacteria bacterium
ACCATAAATTACTATGATGGTTTACTTGATAAAAAAGATTATAAAACATTTTTTAAGGTGGCAGGAATTGCCAAAGAAGACATTTTGAAGGAGGCATTGGAAATTGTTAAATATAATGACTTGCCACCCGAAGAGAAGATCGCTTATGATAATAATGTAGCCTCACAACAAAGAGCTTACAATTATGAGTTGGAAAACCAACAACTCAGAAATCATATAAATGCAACTTCAGTTCAAGCCAGAACGACACAACTAGATACAACCCTCGCAGGGGAACAGTATCAATCGGCAGCTCAAGAGTTTGATACTCGCATGGGTAGGCCGGGAGCTTTTAGGGAAGCGGTAATCAACCAAGGGATTATGGTCGAGAATCAGACTAGGAATAACCCAGAAGGTATGAGGAGCTTAACACCCCAAGAAGCCGCGGATCAGGTGATGCAGTTTGCAGGACTTGGTTTGAGTAATGGCAACGGAACGGGGAATCCCCTGGCGAATCCAGCCACAACTCAAACACAACACCCTTCAATGCAACAAAAACCAGTGATCCCAAATGTGGCGGCAGGACACAAGAGTCCCGCAAAAAAGGTAATAAAAAGCGTAGCGGAATTGAGGCAATTGGCCAATCAATTTGACAGCTAAGTAAACTGGAGGTTTTAAACCGTGGCAACTACAAGAACATTTCAAGATATGCTTAATGAATATTTACCCGATTCTCTTTTGAAAGAGGAGCTTATTAAGCGTGATTACGTTATGAATAGGGTAGAAAAAGATCAAAACTGGAAAGGTGGACAAATTATTGTTCCTTTCAAAGCTGCTGGAGCTTCTTCATTGAAGTTTGGTGGACTAACTGATTCAACGGACATTGCTCGTTCGAAGTATGTTAGAGGTACAATCTCTTCTTACAAGGAAGCATGGGGCTCCATGATTTTCGATCACACTGATTTACTTCAGCACGATGGTAAGATTAAAGAGAGTACATTCCTTAGAGTTCTTCCAGATACAATTGAAGACTTCATGGAATATATGAAGATGGCAGTATCAATTCAGCTCGGTGGTGGGCCTCACTTTGCAACAGCTTTAACAGACGGTCAAATAGGTGGAACAATCACTGTTGATAGAATTGATAGATTCTGTCTTGATCAAAAAGTTGGGTTAGATGATGACGACTCTGCTTTGGCTTACTTCTATGTCATTGCAATTGACCTTAACACCGACACTCTAACGCTTTCAGCGACTAGAGCAGGAGCCGCAGCGGATATTTCTGCATATACAGTGCTCCAAAATGCTAAGTTTTACTTAGATGGTGTTACAGGAGCCGCCGATGTATTTACATCGATCAAAGGCGCACTTCTAAGTGCTGCTAACGGTGGTTTGGCTAACCTCCACGGGCAATCAAAAGTTGCTTATCCATTCCTACAAGCTATCAACATCTCAGGCGCGGCGATAACTGCAACTAACATCCTAGAGCAAATCTTCGATGCTTACGTTTCAATTAGAACCAAAGCCAGAGGTAATGCAAACGAAGTTCTTATGTCATATAAGCACTTAGGTAGTGTTATGAAATTAATTGAAGTTCAGAAGGGTGGTTTTAAAGTTAGTGAAGGTTCTGAAGAAGCTAGTGAGTACGGCTGGACTAAGATCGAGATAACTTGTATAGCGACTTCCAAGAGACTAACTTTTGTTGGTATCCAAGAACTTGACGACGACATAATCATGTTCCTTGATTGGAGTGGAATTACTTTCCGTTCGAATGGAATGTTCAAGAAGAGAACAGCACCAGACGGGAAGCAATACTTTGAAGTTAGGGCAACAACTGGATATGCGTATATCTTAGATATTGCTCTCTTCGGAGAACTACAAATTAAGAAGCCTGGAAATTGTGGAATTATCTACGGAATTTCTTACTAATTAACCAACGAAGCCCGAGTGTTTTTGCGCTCGGGCTTTTTTAATTAGAGGGCTTGTAAAATGGCAAAACTACCAAATAAAACATCGATTTTAAAATCAATGTCAAACGAGTTTACTAAAAACTACCAAGTTTTTGATGGTAGCGACCGTTTGTCAATTCTATACATTGCAGTAACAGACGCAGCGGACGGAGAGCCCTGTTTGAAAGTTGAGTTTACTTATGTAGGTATCACATCAAGAGTAGAAAAAAGAAAAGAGTCAGAAGCTTCATGGGATGCAACTTGGGACATTTAAATGAGTAACGAAAGACAACAACAAACATTTCACCCCATAATCTGGAGTCAAGACCAACACCCATATAAGCACACTCTTGGAGATTTCACATATAATAACCCCGCAACAACCACGACATCCTTAGAGGGTGCTTTAGATTGGATCTTTGCGGCGTTATATCCTAAAACACAAGCACAAGTAGCTAATGTGGCAGCACTACCAGCAGCGGGAAACACACTACTAGACCAAAGGGTAGTTACCGACGATGGAGATGGAAAAGCCGCAACATATAGATGGGAACAGCGCGAGGGCGATGTCGCTGCTAAGTGGTATAAGATCTATGACATGGATTGGGGTGAAGCCTCAATTTTATCTAATTTTTTAAATAAGACTCAAGACGTTTATGTTTTTAAATATGGGCTAGATGATCTTGATGATACCGGAACAGCTATTGCGGGAACCTATGCAGGACAAACCATATTTGGCGGTAATAGCGCAAATACAAACCTTACACTTGCTGCTAATTCAGGAGATGGAGTAGGGGCCGATACTGGTTATGTCCAGGTAGATGATAATTTTAGACCCACAGCCAACGGAACACTAGATGTCGGAACGACCACGGAAAAATTTAAAGATGGATACTTCTCGGGTACTTTCAATATTAGTACGATGGCTATTACTGGAGGCTCTATTACTGATAGCTCTGGGGTTATTAGTTTTGGTAATGAGAATCTATCCACAACTGGAACCTTCGGTTCCAATGTTATTACCGTAACAAAAAATGCAAAAACAATTATTTTAGATCCCGACAATGGGACGCAAGCAGAGATCTCCTCCTCAACAGG
>CAZKAL010000017.1:8210-9324 GCA_964550995.1 uncultured Candidatus Saccharibacteria bacterium
GTTGTTAACGTAACTTCAGCAATGACCACCATTGGTCAAACCGTAACCGGTACACTTGCTGTAACAGGCATTTTAAATGCTGATAACTTGAGAATTGATGGAAATACTCTAAGTAGTCAAGATGCGAACGGAAATATTATTTTAGCTCCTAATGGAGTTGGATTAGTTCAATTTGGATCAGGAGTTTTCCCAACCACGACAAGTGTTAGTGATCTAGGAAAGACTGCTAATGTTTGGAATGACCTATGGATTGACGGTAATTTTCAAGACGACACAAATACTTTTGTTGTTTCTGAGTTTATGAAGCTTAGAAATATAATGTTCAGAGACGCAGCGAGAACACTAGCAGTACAAAATGGGGATTCACTCTTCTATGACTCTACTAGTGGCACTTGGTTAGCAAGCCACCCAGACACAGAAATTTTACACAGTGAACTCGGCGGGTTGACCACTGGAGACAGTGGACATACTCAATTCGCAATGCTCACGGGCCGTGCAGGGGGGCAAGCAATCCAAGGAGGGACTGCTGCCTCCGAATCATTAACCCTTGAATCAACTTCACACGCTACAAAAGGTTCTATCTTTTTTAGCGATAATTTAGCACCAGTTACAAATGCTAATTTTACTGTGAGTTGGCAAGGTACTGATCTCGGAGATGGAACTCACTATATCCGAGACGTATATACAAAAGGTCAATTCTTTGGCCTAAGACTAGAAAACTACACAAGCGGAACAATACCAGGCTTTTCAGCAAATAATGTAGGTCGGTTAATATACACAACTGACACTAAAAAAGTCTATGTTGATGATGGGACACAATTTAGAGTTGTGGGTGTGGGAAAACACTTAGAGGATCTAGTTTATGATGGATTAACTTCGGTCAAAAACGTAGATGTTTCCGCTAATATTCAAGATGCTAGAAATTGTATAATTCAATTTTTAGACAATTCTAATAATTTTGATAGAATTTACTGTCAAATAGAGGCTACCTCGGCAACAAACGTGAGAATAACCACAGGATATAACCTTCCAGCAGCAAGCTATAGGTTAATTGTAATGGAGTAAAATATGAGAATTCACAGTCAACTTATCGGGGCCATGGCCGAAAATAAAG
>CAZKAL010000017.1:9424-12274 GCA_964550995.1 uncultured Candidatus Saccharibacteria bacterium
ACTACGGTACTTGGTACTTACACAAACGTCCACACATCCACAAATACTGAGAACACACAAACAGTAAGTAATAGAATGGAAGACATTGGCGACATTGATCTTACAGATGCCAGCGGTCAAATAAATGCTGTGGCCGTTGCAGCGGGTGACAAGATAAGAATTAGATTATATCGTGATAATGCAAATGAAACAATTAGTGCGGCAGCGGATGCGAGATTAATGAAACAAAGTATAGCACCGAAATTTACCGTATAGGAGATATTGATGAAATTTTTAAGTTTATTAATTGCACTATTAATGGCATTCACCGTGCACGCCACGCTCAGGGGTGCGGATAAGCAGTATCTTGGACACCCTAATTTATTAAAAAACCCCGGCTTTGAAAACGGCCTTTCAGGTTGGTCAAGTGCCAGCGGAACTTTTGCGACAGACACCACGACCTTTTATGAGGGTAAGGCTGGAGGTAAGGTCTCCACAGTAGCCGACACTTTCAATCTTATCCAGACTATTCAAACAGAAAACCACGAAGGGAAGACTTTCGGTGTTGAGTGTATGCTTCAATCAGCGAGTTCAACAAATGTGGCCGTATGTGCTTTAGTAGATGGAGCAGAACAAAACTGTACTAACTTTGAATCAGCAAGTGGAACATCCTTCACTAAATATAAAATGTTCGGAGTCGTTTCGGCGACAGGAACAATCGGAATCTCTGTAAAAACCGAGAGTGCTGTAACTGATACCGTTAGTATAGATTCTTGTAATTTGAATTTTAATCCGTTTATATATGCTGACTTGCTTAATGAACAATTTATCAACCACAGTTCTAACACCGCCATCAATGGTAATGCCGAGGTAGAACTGACCATAGCAAACTTCTCGGCTACGGGTACTAATTTACTGTCCCTTGAGGATGATACTGCAAACACTAGAACTAAATTTATAGCCCAAAGAAGTATAACTATAACAAACTTTAGCTTCAGCGGAGTCAACACCCTAACTAACGGTACCTTTCAGATACTAAAAAACGGATCAACTATAGTCTCCGAGTCTCAAATGGTGCAAGGAGTAAACGTAAGAACCTCCCTAACAGCTCCTGTTGGTTTACTAAGTGGAGAGTTTTTAACTATAAAAGCAATAACAGGGGACTTAAGAACCACCATCGACCCTATCTACATCAACATCCATGCGCAAGCACAAACCCGTCATGTTGTTAATCATCAGGATAAGGGTGTAGATGTAGTTGTTGAGGGTTCTGGAAACGACGGAACTGCAATCACGGCCAATGTTACAGATATTAATTGGACTGAAACTAAAGACACGCACTCTGCATGGAGTGGAACACAATTCACAGCTCCAGAGGCAGGGATATATAACTTTGCGGGTGCTATTGCGCTTACATCAGGTACACTTAGTCAGATTAAAGCATACAAGGGTGGTGTGCAATTAACATGGATGGGATACAGTGCAACAGCTTCTAGTAACCATACATTTCAGGGAACATTGAATTTAAATAAGAATGATGTGATTTCAATTAGGAGTAGCGGTGGAGCAACTCTATCCAACTCTAGTGATCACACTTTAAACATTACAAAGCAAGCCGCTGGCAATATCCACGCGGTACCAGTTACTAATTTGGTAAAGAATGTTTTTAGTGCCAAGATAACAAATGGAGGCACTTGCGCCATATTAACGCAATCATCTAGCTTTATTCAATCATGTTCCAGAACCGCAGCGGGGAGGGTTACAATAACTTTTGTTTCCGGCTTTTTTACTGTTGCCCCTAGTATTGCATTATCTGTTGGGGAGCAGGATCCTACAGATGCGAATGCTATAGACTACTTAAACTTAACATCGTCGAGTGTTGATACAGTCATTACAGATGTAGCTGGTACGGGAACAAATCAAGACAGTGATTTTTCAATAACGGTCACAAGACAAAGCACAGACTACAAAGCCCCTCAAGGTGTTTATCTTGGGCGGTTGACATATCCTCAGACTGCTTACATCAAAGACCTAAAGACAAGTGCCACAGGTGGTGGGAGTGCATCAGCAAACACATTAGTAACTAGGACATTAAACACTTTAAGTGGCGATACTTCTTTCGTAAGTCTTTCCTCTAACCAATTCACATTACAACCTGGAGAGTATATAGTACACGCAGCCGTTCCTGCATATAGAACAAGTCAAACACAAGCGTTCTTATATAATGTAACCGATGCCGTCTACGTTATTGATGGACAAAGTGGCGCAAGTGGTGCCACCGCATCTACTGGGGTGCTTTTTATGGTTGATGGTTATTTAAGCATAGGATCTGCAAAAACATATGAGATAAGAATGTTTACAACAGCGGCCTTTGCCACCAATGGCTTAGGCGCGCCTTCAGACTCTCATGCCAATAACCCGCAAGCCACTGAAGTATACACAACTGTTAAACTAATAAAGGTGAGATAATGAAATATTTAATACTATTCCTAATAAGCTTTAATCTCTACGCTCAGTCTGCTTCGAGTACTAGCTCAAGTTCGACAGTGCCAATTGATCCAAGCGCAACAACTACTCCAGCTATTGAAGCGGCGAGACTAGCTGAGATTGCTCGCAAAAAGGACATACGGTCAAGACTTAAATCACTTTCAGTTAGTGGTGATATTAGAACGCACATGCGTAAATGTGGTTACAACATCCCTAATATGGCCATATTTAAAAAGAAGCTTATGAAAAAGAGTAATCTATTAAAGCTTGAGTGTTTGGAGTCTAAAGACGTTGAGGTTAAAACCTTTGAGTCTGATACTAAAACAACTAGAACCCGAACAAAAAGAGATAAAAAATTAGCAAGGAAATTTTTAAAAGGTGCTC
>CAZKAL010000018.1:0-12142 GCA_964550995.1 uncultured Candidatus Saccharibacteria bacterium
CCCGTATACCTCTCAGGACCTTTGCAACATTTCAATTTTACTTAAGTTATATATTTAATAAAACCTACGCTCTGTACCTTATAATTAAATCATGTCAAAAATACTGCGAAACTCGATTGATAAAATTTTCAAAGACAAAGAAGGTAACTATGTAATTGCTCAACGACCAAATTGGCCATTATGGGTTTGGTTAGTAATCAAGTTAAGTATGTTGTTTGTAGAAAAAAGCTATGCTCATGATCTGTTAAGTGTATTTTCTTCCGTAATTCTGATAATCTGGGCAACAATGGAGATATACAGCGGTGTTAACTATTTCCGTAGATTTTTAGGAACTGTTGTGTTGTTCTACACTATACTTTCATTATTCAACTAGCAGTTAGACTGTAAAATATAAACCAAAATATGTATACTAGTTAATATGTCAGGTCACAGTAAATGGTCAACAATCAAACGGGAAAAGGGCGCAAAAGATGCTAAGCGTGGTGCCGTGTTCACAAGACTTGGTAATCAAATAGCACTCGCTGCTCGTTCAGGTGCAGACCCGTCAATGAATCCGTCTCTTGCAATGGCTATAGATAAAGCCAAAGCTGCTAACATGCCGAATGCAAATATTGAGCGTTCCATAGCGCGTGTAACCGATAAAACTGCTGCTCAGCTCCAAGAAGTAATATATGAAGGCTATGGGCCTGGAGGCGTGGCTATTATCGTAGAGTGTGCTACGGACAATATTAACCGAACTTATCCTGAAGTTAGGACGGTTTTCGCAAAACGCGGAGGTAATATTGCCGAAAAAGGAGCTGTGGCCTATCAGTTTGACCATAAGGGTATCATTACAGTCAAAGCTAGTGGTGAGGATGCTCTTTTGAATGTCCTGGATGCTGGAGCAGAAGATGCGACAGAAGAATCTACCGAAGGCGGAAGTGAGATTAGGGTGGTTACTGCCCACAGCGACCTAGCAAAGGTGCGAGACGCAATAAAAGAAGCAGGACTTGAAGTCACAGACGCAGGCCTATCCTATGAACCTAATACCACAGTTGAGCTTGATGCCGATAAGCTTGAAAAGGCTGTATCTATGCTTGAAGCATTTGAAGACCTTGACGATGTAGTGAATACCTACACAAATCTAGCCTAGGAGATTTACATATTCATGCACATTTCGAATTATTCTTATCCAGTACTCGCTCAACGTATGTTAAATACATCTCACTCCGTTCTTCAAAGAGATAATCTAAACTGCACACAAAAGTGCAACTCTCTGAGCATATGCAAGGGCACTAAATGAAGGTCTTAGGAATTGACCCGGGTTACGGAATAATTGGGTTTGGTTTTATTCAGAAGACCAAAAGTAATCCTAAGATGCTAGACGCAGGAGTTATAAAGACAACCATAGGTGATGAAACGACCAGTAGATTGGTTGAGTTGTATGTGTCGATGAAAGAAATAATAAAAGACCAAAAGCCTGACGTAGCTGCCGTAGAAACACTATTTTTTGCACAAAACGTTACAACAGCGATGAAAGTATCCCAAGCTAGGGGAGTAATTTTGCTTGCTCTTGCGGAAGCTAAGATTCCAATATACGAGTATTCACCATTGCAGATAAAAATGGCGATGACAGGCTATGGTCGTGCTACAAAAGCACAAATCCAAGAAATGGTACGAGTACAGTTGAAGCTGAAGGTGAGACCAAAGCCAGATGACTGTGCAGATGCGCTGGCTTGTGCCTTGACTCACATAGTAAATGTTAAGTCTTCTAGGTAGCATTGAGCTAGTAGCGTAACAACAAGGGTGTATATAACAGATACGGCGAAAGCTGATTTAAATCAGCTTTCGCATCGACTGGACTGATCTCTTGAATCTTGCAGTGAAATGTAGAAAAAATCACAAATATAATCATAGGTGTACGATGTTAGTCATTAGTTAATCTGTAAACTATTGTCGGTTTACTGTAAACTATTAATATGATTGCACGACTTAGAGGGACAGTTATAGAGCACGACAATAGCCAGATTATTGTTGAGTGTGCTGGTGTTGGCTATGGTGTTCATGTGTGTAGTGATGAGCAGTCAGTTCTACCAGTTGGCCGAGAATGTGACCTGTTTATTGCTGAACAGATAAAAGAAGACACGCATGAATTATTCGGCTTTAGCAAACGATCACGGAAGGATCTTTTCTTGTTATTAAACAGTGTGAACGGCGTTGGCCCAAAAGCTGGAATGGCAATTATGAATATAGGATCTGAAGGCCAAGTTAGATCAGCTATAGCAAGTGGTGACACGAAGTTTATTACAGCTGCAAAGGGTGTTGGCAAAAAAGTGGCCGAGCGAGCCGTTGTAGACTTGAAGAACAAGGTTGGTTTAGAAGCCAGCGATGACGCGACAGGGTTTTTGAGTGATGCATCAGTTACGGACGAAGCTGTAGAAGCGTTAACAGCGCTTGGACATAGTGCTATGGATGCTTCTACAATGTTGAGAGGCATAGATCCAAAATTACCGACCGCCGAACGTGTTAGAGCCGCGCTCAGGAGAAGAAAGTAAATGGCTATTGAACGTATTGTAAACCCCGTGCAGGATGACTCTGATGATACAAATACTCAGGATGAATTACGGTTCGAGAATGTTCTAAGACCTAAAGATTTTAGTGGGTATATCGGTCAAGAGCGTATAAAGAAGAACCTACAACTTGCAATAAAAGCTGCCAAAAAAAGAGATGAACCACTAGACCATGTTTTGCTATATGGACCACCGGGTCTAGGTAAGACCACACTGGCAAGTATCATTGCTAACGAAATGGGAGCCCAGATACGCGTAACTAGTGGGCCTGCTATTGATAGAGCAGCAGATCTTGCGAGCATTCTAACGAATCTAGGTGAGGGTGATGTTCTGTTCATTGATGAGATTCATAGACTTAACCGTTCTGTAGAGGAAGTGTTGTACTCAGCAATGGAAGATTATTCAATCGATATAATGCTAGGTAAAGGTCCTAGTGCGCGTAGTTTGCGATTAGATGTTCCGAAGTTTACATTGATCGGTGCAACAACCCGTACAGGCGCATTAGCGGCTCCGTTACGCGACAGGTTTGGGATGCTACATCGACTAGAATTTTACTCCCCAGGCGAAATATCTCAGATTATTAAGCGTTCATCTAAATTGTTGGGGTCAGAGGTAAAAGGCGATGCGGCCGAACTTTTATCTACTCGGTCCAGGCTCACACCTCGTATAGCTAATAGGTTGTTAAAGCGAGTTCGTGATTACGCTGACGTAAATGGCGATGGAATAATTGATACGGTTAACACCAAAAAGGCATTAGAAATGCTGGAAATTGATGAAGCTGGCCTAGACCCAGCGGATAGAATGTTATTAAAATCAATTATAGAAAATCATGGGGGTGGTCCTGTTGGGTTGAATACACTTGCTGCCTTGTTGGGAGACGAGGTGAGCACGGTTGAGGATTTCTATGAACCATATTTATTGCAAATTGGGTTTCTGGAACGTACACCGCGGGGCAGAAAGGCAACCGAGAAGGCTTATAAACACATGGACATTAAAAGCAAAAATCCTCCCAAATCTCCTCAATCAAAACTACTCTAGCTTGCTTTTCGTAAAGAGGTTATACTAAATATTATGCACAGACGCCAAAATGCTATGGAGACAGTGGATCCAGACGAGACTAAATTGTATGAGGTACGAAAACACAATTTTGGAGTTGCCGTAATATGGGTTCAAATTTTTCTTGGAATGATCGTAGTGGTATTTTTGTCCTTTATGTTAATGCCTAGTTTTATAGCTGATACCGACAAGGCACTTCTTTATGCGACTCTTTCTTCGATTCCCGTAATACTTATTTCATTTTTACTAATAGCTTTAATTACATCTATTTATAGACAAAATAGGCTAATAGTTACAGATCGAAATATTACTCAAGTGTTGCAATACGGACTTTTTAGTCGAAAGGTATCTCAACTTAACATCGTTAATATAGAAGACGTAACGTCAATTCAAAATGGCGCGATTGCTACAATGATGAATTATGGAACTCTAAAAATTGAGACAGCTGGAGAGCAAACCAACTTTAGTTTTACTTTCTGTCCTAACCCAAATCATTGTGCAAAAGTGATCTTAGATGCCCGTGAAAAAATGCTTGGTCAAACTACTGATAAATTACCAGCTAGCATGACTAGGCAAGAAAGAAGGAGAGCTCAATCTAGAGCAAAACGTTTAAAAAATGATATTAAGCCCGACAAAGACACTATAAAAAAAGTTGGCGAAGAAATTGTTGAACAAGCTCAAAAGTAAGAAGTAGAATTGACAGAATTTATTCTGTGAAAGGGTCTCTTCTGTTAGTTTCAAAATTAGAGTTTACTTCAAAAGTATTGTTTTGGTATGACCGTTTAAGTTCCTCTAGTATTTTGGAATCAATTTGTTTGTAATTAATCTGAAGAACTTCTTCATTATATCTTTCTTCATTTCTAGAAACATCAATATAGCTACGAGTTCTCAAAAGTGCACCAAATAAGGTCACTCCTATTATTATAATAACAACAATCAATCTATGTTGTGCCAATACCTCTAAGAGCTTATTGGCTACCTCTTTAGCGCGATCTTGAAGTGATAGGGTTATTTTGTCTTCTTTGTTCATGGTTTTAAGAAAGCTTTCATAGTTAATGTAACGCTAGATATACTTCCGGGATTATTTTTATCAGGGCTAATCTGTATGTTATCAATCTGTACAAGTCTTCCATTAGTTTCAATCTCACCCAGTAATTTTAGAAGTGATGTGTAATCTAAATCTTGTATTGACATCGTGAAAGGGTAGGAGAACACTCCTGGTACGTCTTTAAATATCTCTGTTCCTGATGTTTCAGATGGATCGTTAGCTCCAGAGAATGAAATTGCACTAATATTGTCCACTGGTATACCTGATTCTTGAGACGCCGTAAAGAGAATATTGGCGATTAGGGTTTCTTGGGATTTTGTAGTCGGGAGTAGAGTACTCAATATCTGTGTTGCTTCTTCTTTTTGGGATACACTGTTCTTTGCTTGTTGCAAAACAATTATTTTTTCCTGGGCGATATCTCTATCTGTTTGTAGACTAGAAATAACAGTTTCCTTTGACTTTAATCTGCCATCACCCCAATAGAATGCTGCAATTATGACTCCTAAACCTAGGATTAAAGCTACAAGCATTGCATAGAAAAATTGTTTAGCTTTGATCATTTAGAACTTTCTGCAGCTGCTGCGGCTTTAGCTTCGGCTGCCGCGGCTTCGGCTGCTGCAGCTTTTCTTTTGATTTCAGCTGAACCTGTAAAACTTGCTGTTAGAGAAGCGGTAAAACTATAAGTAGCAGTTTTTTCACCTGTCCCTCCTGAACCTTTTGGTGCAATAGATGCCACGTCTGCTGCTTCAAATAGGTCTGAATCTACGAGGTTGCGTATTAAAACAGGTGCTAAACTAGCAGAAGTCATGTTCACATCTAGGAGTAGTGGGTCTGTCTTACCGCCGGTAAGAGATAAAGCGTTTAGAACAACACCTTCAGGTAGAACCGCTCCTATCTGTGGTATAAGTTCCGAGAATTTGACTGAAAGGTCGCTAATTTTGTTTGCTGATTCTAGTCTACCAGCAACTGCCTCGATAGGTTTAACATCACTCTCTAACGATAGTATTTTTACTGAAGAGTTATCTATTTCTTCATTTAATTTACCTTCGCCAGCACCGACAAATTGTAGACTTCCTGCCATTATACCCATAATCGCTAAAGCCGTTAGAAGTAGTACAACATTATACCCAAGAAGCGACCGGTTTTGCCTACCGTATGAGCGTTCAGCTTTAATTTCTGGAGATAGAAGATTGATCATTGCTCTAGCTCCAAGGGCGATACTAGACTTAGCCCACTTGCGGTTGTGTAGAGTGTAGTCTCTAGTTCGTGAGGAGGTTGAAGATTACCGAATGATATATTATTCCATGGAGCACAAAGCCTTGTCGGAACCCGAGTGCGGTTTGTTATGTACGTGCTAAGACCAGGTAGATTAGCACCCCCACCAAGTATTATTATCTGACCGATGGGATTGCCTTCGCTTTCTCTGTCTGCATAGTATCGCATTACTTTTCTTATTTCATTTATTAATTTGTTTAATTCTGGCTCAACAGCTTTTATTATTAGGTCTTGTTTTTTGCTAAGCTCAAGTCCGTATCGTGTTTTTATGCTATGTGCCTGTTGCAAGCTTATTTCTAGTGTTTTTGCGATGTTTTTGGTTATCTTTTCACTAGAACAGTCTATAGTGCCAGTGGCTCGTATGGCTGATCCGTCGTAGACAGAAATATCGCATGCTGTAGATCCGATATCTACAATAAGTGTTGGAACATCATGTTCCTCGGCGTGCACAACGATTCGGGTTACGGCTGTTATATTTGATTCAATGAGGGCTACTTCTAATCCTAAGGCATCGAATAATCCAATGTATGAATTAGCTATCTCTTTTGGGCAAGCATCGATCTGTATCTCTTGTGATCCATCCTCGAGTGTCCTGGCAACGCTATAGTCAAAGTTAAGTTCCTCGATATCAAGAGGAATAGATTGGTCTACTTCAAGACGTACTGCACTTGCTAGATCTTTGGCACTCATTTTCGGTAGTGTAATCACGCGGCTAAAGCTATGCTCGTTAGGGATTGATACTGCGACGCGTTTTGTTTGTAGTGAACCTACCAATTGAGTTTTAATTAGATTATGTGATGCTTTAGCTAATGCCTCATGGTCAACAATAACACCTTTATTTATTGCTTTAGGGTCAAATGTTGTAGTACCGTATCCTGTTACGATAGCTTTATTGTTGGATTGATCAATTTGCATTATTTTAATAGAGCTTCGCCCTATATCAAATCCAAAAACTGGTTTGTCTTTATAAAATACACCCATCCCTATAAATCCTCTATAAATCCCAATGAATAATCATAAGCTTTTCTATATTCTATAGTATAGCGCAAAAACTACTATTAACCGATAGTTTTGTGTATAAAAATAGAATTGGATTTAAAAAGCCCGATCTCTCGGGCTTTTTATCCTTTTAAAAGATTGGTTTAGTTTAAGCTGTCTTTGTTGTACTGTGATTCCTTTTCTAGGAATGTAGCAATCGTATACTTCTCACAAGAGAATCCTGTAGGTGCTCCTGTGTTACAGTTTGAATATCCACCGTACAAGTATTCGTTACCACCTGAGTTTGTTGGCGCTAATGTTGGCTTAGTTGTACTTGCTGTGAAGCTTTCTAGAATATCAACGCCATCTGAATCTAGTAACGCTCCAGCGTCTATACCAGCTAGATTTGTTGTTGTTAGTGAACCGTCTGGGTAGCCACCGTTTTCGTTGTAGAATTCTTCTAGTTTTTGGTAGAGGCTGTTTATGTCGCTCTTTCTTGTTACGTCACGAGCCTTTGCCTGTGCACCTTGGAAGTTCGTTAGAACCAATGTTGCTAAGATACCGATGATTGCAATTACGATCAATAGTTCGATGATTGTAAAACCGGCTTGTAATTTTCTTTGTAGTTTGAGCATGGAGCCCACCTCCTAATTTTATTGTTGTTATTAAAGCTTTTTCCTGCGTATTAAAAACACATAGAGCTTATGTTTATCAAGTATCTATCAGACTGACGTCGGTGTCAAGGCTTTTTTAGGTATGTAACCTAAATGTTTTTAGCAAGTGAACTTATAGGGCCAATAACACTGACGGCAATAAGTCCCACCATACTGCCCATCACAACTATTAATATCGGCTCCAATATTGAACTCATTCCCTCAACTGCAGAGTCAACCTCTTCTTCATAAAAGTCCGCAACTTTAAGAAGTACTGTGTCGCTTTGACCTGTTTCCTCGCCGATTGACAGCATTTGACTTACGATAGGTGGGAAGACCTTACTGTTTTCCAATGATTTACTGAGTTGTTCGCCGTTGGCAACATTTTTAGCAGCCGCCATTAGCTCTTTCTCTACCACGGAGTTGCCTATTGCCTTTGATGTTATCTCAATGGTGTCCAACATACTAACGCCTGCACTCATTAAGCTTGCAAAAATACGTGAAAATCTAGCCACAACCATCTTTATTACTATAGTTTTAATTGCAGGAGTTTTTAAGAGTAACTTGTCTCTTATCTCACGACCCTTTTTAGTTTTTAGAGCTTTACGTAAATATACAGTTGTCCCAATAATCACAATCAAATGAATATACCAAAAATTCAACATAAAACCGCTAATACCAAGCATAACTTTTGTTATTGTAGGTAAATTGCCTCCAGTTAGATCAGAAATTATGGTTCCAACTTTTGGGATGACAAAGGTCATAAGCATAATAAATACCAAAATGGTGATACTTATTAGTACCATCGGGTATACCATAGCACCTTTAAATTTTGCTCGAATAGCAGCATCTTTTTCTTGCTGAACAGCAAGTTTCTTAAGGATATCGTCTAAAATTCCAGCTGATTCGCCTGCTCGAATCATGTTTATATAAATAGGGCTAAATACATTACTGTGTTTTTCCAGTGCGTCTGCAAATGCCTCACCACTTTCTACGTCTTTAGCAATTTGTTTTAGGTGTACACCGAATGCTTCGCTTTCTGTTTGAGCCTGCATGGTTGCCAAGGATCGTACCAGTGGGACACCAGCGTTAATCATTGTTGCCAGTTGACGGGTAAATATTACAAGGTCTTTACTTTTAACCTTGGCGTTTTTCTTGCTAAGAAAAGGTATTTCGATCTCACCTTTTTTCTTCTGTACCTTCTTGATCATGATTGGCTTCAGTTTCAATCTAACAAGAGTACTTCTAGCTGCATTTTCGTCTGCCGCTTCTAAGGACCCAGAGTGTTGTTTTTGGTCGGAACCTGTTGCTGTATATGAATATTTTGGCATAATTTATTCTCTAGTAACCCTTAGGATTTCGTCAATACTTGTTAAGCCTAATATAGCTTTTATTAGCCCATCGATTTGCATTGTAACCATCCCTTCTTTTATTGCTTGGTCTTGGATTTCGTCACTTGTTGCGTTAGTAACGATCATTTTTTGGACGTCAGTTGTGTTCTTAAGCACTTCATAAATTCCCATCCGGCCTTTGTATCCAGTTTTATCAGAAGGTAGGTCGGCTTTAGGTCTTCTGAAAGTTAGCTTAGTAGACTTAGGAGTACCCGTTTCTTTTTGCGCTTGTTGCACCAATTTCATGAGTGCATCCCAGTCTGCTTTTGAATTTAATCCAAACACTCGCTCAATTTCTTTGCGTTCAGCATCACTAGGAGCGTACTCTTCGCTATCCTCAGGAACAAGTCGTCGAACTAATCGTTGGCCAATTACAACTTGTACGACACTTGCAATTAAGAATGGTTCTATCCCCATGTCAAGTAAACGAGGCAGGCATGTCGCAGCGTTATTTGTGTGTAGTGTAGAGAATACAAGGTGACCTGTTAAAGAAGCCTGTACTCCGAGACCTGCAGTTTCCTTATCACGTATCTCTCCTACCATAATGATATTCGGATCTTGTCTTAGAAGTGCACGTAGTCCAGCAACAAATGTCATGCCTGCTAGAACGTTAACTTGGGTTTGATTTACACCTTCTAATTTATATTCTACCGGGTCTTCAATAGTGCTAATATTTACGTCAGGTTTGTTTAATATGTGCAATACACTATGAAGGGTCGTTGATTTTCCGGAACCAGTTGGTCCAGTAACCAATATCATCCCATGGGGTTGTTGCGAGGCATCCTGAATATTTTTAAGAGCCATACCCCAGAATCCTAGGGATTCCAGACTTAAGGGTTCGCTAGATTCGTCCAAAACACGTAGTACTACTTTTTCGCCTTCAGTAATCGGAAGTGTTGAAACACGGAAGGCAAATACTCGACCGTTCATATTTATCTTGAATCTACCGTCTTGAGGAGCACGTTTTTCATCAATTTTTAGGTTAGAGAGTATTTTAATACGAGAAACTAGGGCATTTAGAGTACGTTTTGGTAGTCTGTTAGCTTCGCGTAAAACACCGTCAACACGGTATCGGATTAGCACATCCTTAGACCTTGGTTCAACGTGTATATCGCTGGCACCAGACTTTATTGCATATTCTATTACTAGGTTTACAGTTTGGGCAATAGGAGAATCTTCGGCAATATCCTCTTCGGTTACTTCTTCTTCATCTTCTTCATCTTCACTAGTTGCGATTTTAGATATTTCACTACCGATGTTACCGCGGTATTGGTCTAGTGCAGCTAGGATGTTGAAATGTGTTGCTATAAAAATGTTAATTTTTTGCCCGAATAATTTGTGAAGAACATCAATTGCCTGTAGATCATCTGGGTCTTCCATAGCGATAGACTTCGGTGTTTCTGTATCTTCTAATGATCCCTCAAAAACAACCATGTTATAAAGTTTGGCAATATTTTCAGGTATTAGTTTTAAAGCTTCTTTGTCTAGTTCTTTAACATTAATCTCAGTAAAGGCTACACCGATTTCGTCTGCATAGGCTTGAGTAATTTCTGTGTCGCTCAGGAGGTTCTGTTTAACGACAAGGTCGTGTAATCTAGTCTTGCCAGTTTTGGCCTCTTCCACTAAGGATTTAATTTTGTCATCGTCTAGTTTCTTGGTTTTCTTCAGTATTTCTATAACTGTTTTTTCAGGTATCTTCATAAATTATCGGTGCCCACTTAGCATTTTTAACTATACTTACTTAGTAATATCCTATCATGCTTACGGCTATTTAAGCTACCTCTAATAGGTTGTGAGTGGGACATCGGTCTCCAGCAGACAAACTTATCATGTTATGTGTAAGTACTAGACACATACGCTATAATGCTTATGTAACATCACGAAACTTAACTAATCAAGAAAAGTATCGGGGTATTACAAATAATAAGATTAACAATAACACACTGGAAAGCAGTGGCTTTTAGCCAAGGGTCATTTGTCTTTAGTCTGAGCACATCCGCCAGCTGGCGGATTGCCGGAAGACTAAAGTAAATGACCACTCTAAAAATCACCTGCGCACAACGAAGGGGATACAATGGCGAAAAAGAACAAACCAGCAAAGACACTAGCAGCAAAATCAAAAGATGAGAGTGGTAAGTCAAAAGCACTAGACCTTGCAATGGACCAAATAGAAAAGCAGTTTGGCAAAGGTTCAATAATGCACTTAGAGGGCGATAATAGAATTCATGTAGAGACGACGCCTACTGGGAGTATTTCTCTTGATCTAGCGCTTGGCGGTGGTGTTCCAAAAGGGCGAGTGATCGAGATTTATGGACCTGAGAGTTCTGGGAAAACAACACTTTCTCTTCATATGGTGTCAGAAGTCCAGAAATCTGGTGGTGTGGCAGCTTTTATTGATGCTGAGCATGCGCTGGATCCAGAATATGCCAAGAAACTAGGCGTTAACGTGGAAAAATTATTGGTGAGTCAGCCAGATAGTGGTGAACAAGCATTAGAAATTGTTGAAACATTAGTACGTTCTAATGCAGTAGATATGGTTGTTGTTGATTCGGTCGCAGCACTTGTTCCGCAGGCAGAGATTGAGGGTGATATGGGTGATAGCCACATGGGCTTGCAAGCTCGTTTGATGAGTCAGGCCCTGCGTAAGTTAACAAGCATTATTAGTCGCAGTAACTGTACGGTTATATTCTTAAACCAACTGCGTATGAAAATTGGTGTGATGTTTGGTAACCCAGAAACCACAACAGGTGGAAATGCTCTAAAGTTCTATGCAAGCGTTCGAATGGATATCCGTAGAACTAGCCAGATAAAAGTAGGCGAAGACGTCATAGGTAATCGTGTCCGAGTTAAAGTTGTTAAAAATAAAGTAGCACCCCCATTTAAACAGGCCGAATTTGACATTATGTATAATCAGGGAATTAGTAGCGAGGGAGACATACTTGATCTTGCTACAGAAAAAGGAATTGTGGAAAAAGCTGGTGCATGGTTTGCCTACGGCGGAGAAAATATTGCTCAAGGTCGTGAAGCTGCCAAAAAATATCTAAAAGATAATCCAAAAGTCCTAAAAGAAATAGACAAAAAAGTCCGCGTCGCCCAAGATGTATAGGAGCATTTTTGAGCGTCTGCCCGATGATGAGTTAAACGTATATGATGTATCGACTGATCACAGAAGAGAGATTGGTAGTCTGGGTC
>CAZKAL010000019.1:0-11913 GCA_964550995.1 uncultured Candidatus Saccharibacteria bacterium
ATTGATGGCAAAAATGTACAAAAAAACGTATTTTGGTGATAAGATTACCGATTCTGACCAAACAAAATTAAGTGTTGCTTCCTCAGCTGTTTTATATGGGCTGAGTATCTACACGGTATTTCCTGTGTGTATCGACGCAAACGGTAATAAACTTGCCTTTAGACTGGAAGACCACTACAACAGACTAATTAACTCGACACGGATAATAGGTATTGATACATTTGAAAAACAGTGGAGCTTCAAGAAGTTTGAAAAGGTAACCAAAGAACTTATTAAAGCCAATAAGGATGACATAAAAGATAACATTTATGTTCGAGCCACGGTCCATGTTGACGAACAGATAGCCGGTACAAAGTCTCGCGGATTAAGCACGAAGCTGAGTATATTTATATACGATGCACAGCCTATATTGAGCCCAAATGGATCACGACTCAAAACAAGTGTCTGGAGACGCGTACCGGATTATGCGATTCCTTCCAGAGCTAAAGTAAATGGTGCGTACGTTAATTCAGTACTTGCAAAACAAGATGCCTTAGATAGTGGGTATGATGACTGTATATTCTTAGACATTCAAGGACATGTATGTGAGCTGAGTGCCGCAAATATTTTCATTGTTAGGAATGGTCAACTTATCACACCAGACGCAACCAGTGACTTACTAGAGGGTATAAATAGGAGAACTGTAATAGATCTAGCAAAAAAAGATTTAGGGCTTGATGTTGTCGAACGTTCGGTTGACCTGACTGAACTCTATATAGCTGATGAAGTGTTCGCTAGTGGGACGAGTGCAAATATATCACCCGTAGTTGAAATTGACTCCCGAAAAATTGGTGATGGTAAAGTTGGTGATATTACCAAAAAATTACAGATTGTTCATCACGATTTAAGACACGGAACCTATAAAAACTCTCGCGATTGGCTTACAAAAGTATAATTATTCTATTTCAATTCTGGGATGTTTAGGCTACTTACTGTAAAATGAGTCTGTAATGAGAAGATATAATCCAAAAGAAATAGAGCCGAAGTGGCAAAAATACTGGGACGAAAAAGGTACTTACGTTGCCGATTTAGATTCAGACAAGCCTAAATACTATGGTTTTGCGATGTTCAATTACCCTTCAGGAGCCGGCATTCATCTTGGCCATGCCAAGAACTTCACTATCCCTGACATTTTGATGCGCTTAAAGCGACAGCAAGGATATGAGTCATATTCTCCTGTTGGTTTTGATAGCTTTGGCTTACCAGCTGAAAATTATGCCATTAAGACGGGACAGAGTCCGCGTAAAACTACGGATGATGCTCTTGAGAGCTATAGGATTCAATATCGCACAATGGGTTGGTCTATGGATTGGACGAAAGAGATTGATACTTCCAAGTCCGATTATTATAAATGGACACAGTGGTGCTTTTTGCAGTTACACAAAGAAGGTCTAGCCTATCAGAAAGAGTCATTACAGTGGTGGTGCAACATAGATAAAAGTGTTTTGTCGGATGAACAGGTTATCAATGGTAAATGCTGGCGACACGAGGGAAAAGATGATCCACTTGTGACAAAAAAGAGTCTACGACAATGGTTCTTTAGAATTACGGACTATGCCGACGAAATATTAGAAGCAACAGATGATTTAGATTGGACACCGTGGGTAAAAACAGCACAGAAAAATTGGATTGGCCGATCTGTTGGTGCAACGGTAAAATTCAAGCTCGATGGTCTGGATAGTGAAGGTGATGAATTGGAAGTATTTACAACCGCATACGACACTATTTATGGTGTTACTTTCATGGTTTTGGCTCCAGAGCACCCTGTGGTTAATAAATACGGCCAATACGCTGAAAATGCAACTGATATAGAGAATTACACAAATCATGTAGCTCATAAAAGTGATATTGACCGTGAAAAGGAAAAAGTTAAAACAGGCGTGCCGATCGAGGGATTATATGCCATAAATCCTGTTAACGGCCGAAAAATTCCAGTTTGGATTGCCGATTATGTATTGATGGGTTATGGAACAGGTGCGGTGAT
Source organism: uncultured Candidatus Saccharibacteria bacterium (assembly GCA_964550995.1). Classification (GTDB taxonomy): domain Bacteria; phylum Patescibacteriota; class Saccharimonadia; order Saccharimonadales; family SZUA-47; genus CAZKAL01. Next base: position 2,024 of record CAZKAL010000019.1, read on the forward strand.
GGCGGTCCCAGGTGAAGATGAACGAGATTTTGAATTTGCTAACAAGTACAAACTCCATGTTATATTTACGACTAAACAGCAGGAATTTATTAGTTACCAGGACATAAAAGCAAAGCCAGAATCATATTTTGTTGCTAATTCGGATGAATTTAGTGGAATGAACTTTATTGAGGCTAAAAATAAAATTTTGGAAAAAATTGTCAATGAAAAATATGGTGAAGCGAAGGTAAATTATAAAATTAGGGACTGGTTGATTAGTCGTCAACGGTATTGGGGTGCACCTATACCAATAATTCATTGTAACGATTGTGGTGTCGTGCCTGTTCCTGAAAAGGATTTGCCAGTCATATTACCAGAAATTGAAAATTATCATCCGAGTGGAGATGGCCGTAGCCCTTTGGCTAATGATAAAGATTGGGTTAACGTGGACTGTCCTAAATGTGGTAAACCAGGACACAGAGAAACGGATACAATGGACGGCTACGTATGCTCTAGCTGGTATCAAATGCGGTATATATCGCCACATGATGATACCCAAGCCTGGGATCCAAAACGAGCTAAAAAGTGGATGCCCGTAGACTTTTATAATGGAGGGGACCATGCGACTGCTCATTTGTTATATGCAAGATTTTTCACACGTTTTTTCTACAAACAAGGTCTAATCGGTGACCCAGAACCATTCAAGAAAATGTATTTCCATGCAAAGATATTGGCTGAAGACGGGACATTCTTCTCTAAGTCTGCAGGTAATGGAATAGATCCACTGAAAGTAATCAATAGTGGTTACGGAGCCGACGCATTACGAACTTATATGATGTTTATTGCACCTCCGGACGTTGAATCACCGTGGAGCAGTGATGGATTGCCTAGTAGCTACAGATTTTTAAACCGTATATGGACATTGGTGCAAGAATTCAACGATACTAAGAGTGAAAACCGTGAAGGATCACAAAATCTGGACAAGGAGATATTGCGTACGGTTCACAAAGTTATAGATAAAGCTACAAATGATATAGAAGCGATAAAATACAATACAGCCATATCAGCTATGATGGCATCAGTAAATGAATTGTATAAGCTGAAGGATAAAGATAACTACACCTCAGGAGAGTGGAAATTTGCGCTAGAGAGTATTGTACAGATAGTTGCACCTTTTGCACCTCATATTGCCGAGGAATTATGGCAACAGATGGGACACGAAGACTCAGTACATGTCGGTCACTGGCCTAAACTTGATAAGAAATACTTAATAACGGATACAACCACAATAGCAGTTCAGATTAACGGTAAGGTCCGCGCAACTATAGATGTGGCCACAGGTTCAGACGAGAGTTCCATTGTAGATATAGCAAAGGCGCAAGATAACGTCCAAGCACACATAAAAGGCAAGCAAATTATCAAAACAATCTATGTCAAAGATCGGCTAATTAGTTTTGTGGTTAAACCAAGTTGATTAAATGTTAGCTTGGTGTCAAATTCCTGTAAGTTTTGCGGATAATGTAGTCTAATAATAAGAACTTATGTGGGTAAACCGAGTCTTTTGACTTGTTTTGTCGGCTCTAACAGGGTATTATAGAGCTAATATTTGAGTTAAAAATATAAGGAGTTTCCCTGTATGGGTAAGCCTAAGAAGAGAACCAGCGCGCGTAAAACCGGGTTACGACGTAGCCACATAGTGCTAGATTTAGCAAAAAGAGTAAACGGTAAATCACCGGTAAAAGCACGTACAACAACGAAGCAGTCTGGCAAGAAGCTTTCTGCTGCCAAATAGTAAATTAGTTAATTAACAAATTACGGTCAAAGTAACTTAGCAAGGATACAATATTCCATGGCTTCTAATCGTCACTTAGGAAGAATAGTCGCTCTACAGACACTGTACGAGCTGGATTTTCGCGTGGAGCTAGAGGAGAAAAATCTTGATACTGAGGCGGTGCTGACAAGAAATGTAACTAGATATAGCGAAGTTGTAGACGACAAGGAGTTTGTGCAGAGGCTTGTAAGGGGAGTTTTGAAGGCTGAGGAAAAGCTTGATGATTTTATTCAACCATTAGCCCCAGAATGGCCACTCGACCAAATAGCTCGTATAGATAAGATAATTCTGCGCATTGGTGTATGGGAGTTGATGAATACACAAGAAGTGCCTGTCAAAGTAGTAATAAACGAGTCTGTAGAACTAGCAAAAGGTTTTGGTGCAGACAATTCAAGCAAATTTGTTAATGGAGTACTTGGGACTGCGGCAAGAAATCTAGGAGTAGTAACAGGCAAAGATGCAATTAAACCTGCAAAGAAGACTACTAAAGATGACACGGAATTGACTGAAAGTAAAGAGAAGTAAATGAAGAGACCTAAACCAATAAAAGCACTCAGGAGATACACAGGACGTAAACGTCCTTCTATCAGTGAAGTAGTAAGCGAGCCAACTGCGGGCGGGATTGTATGGAGACGCTCTAAAAATGGCGGGATAGATATACTGTTAATTCAAGATGCCAAAGATCGCTGGACAATTCCCAAAGGCCATATCGAAGAAGGCGAAACACCAAAAGAGACCGCAGAAAGAGAAATAGGCGAAGAAACTGGTCTAAAGAGCATGAATATGCAAAGTTGGCTGGGTAAGATAAAATTCCGTTATCGTAGACAGCAGAGCCTTGTACTTATGACGACGGAGATATTCCTGGTTGAGGCAACTGGTGATACCGATGACATTACACCTGAGGAGTGGATGAGAGGCATTAAGTGGTTGCCTACTACTGATGCATTGGAAAAGATAGAATATGAAGATATCGGAAAGATTATATTGTTAGGATTAAAGAAAATAAGACAGGGCAAAGTATAAATTAAGATGATAAACACACAGCCATACGTAGATTTTGCAAAGAAAAAACTAGGAGTAAAATTTAACGACATCAATATGTTGATAGTCGCTTTTACTCATAGATCATATGTCAACGAACATAAAAAAACAGCCAAAGAACACAACGAGAGGATGGAATTTTTAGGTGATGCTGTTCTGGAATTAGTTACAACTAGATTTTTGTATGATAAATATGATGATCCAGAAGGTATTCTAACCAATTGGAGAAGTGCATTAGTTCGAACAGAAAGTATTGGAGAAGCTGCTACAAGAGATGAATTTGAACCATTACTACGCCTATCACGTGGTGAAAAACACGGGTCATCGGAACGAGCACGTCTACAGATTTTAGCAAATGCTTTTGAAGCAGTAGTTGGGGCGATATATCTGGATTTGGGTTATGATGCTGCAAAAGACTACATTGAGCGTAGCCTGCTTAAGACTTTTGACGATATATTGAAGTCGGGTTCATGGCAGGATCCTAAGTCTAATTACCAAGAGGTAGTTCAGAGTGATGAAAACCAAACACCCCATTACAGAGTATTAAACGAAGAGGGCCCAGATCATGAGAAAATATTTACAGTTGGCGTGTTTGTAGGAGAGGAAATGAGAGCCAAAGCTACGGGGCCTAGTAAGCAAAACGCACAAGTGTCTGCTGCTAAAATAGCTTTAAAACAGCACAAGAAATAACGATGAGTGTTGACTTTTCTGGCCTCTGTTAGTAGAATGTACTTTAGTTAGAGTTCACTTTAACCGAAAGTGAATCAATATTAAGTAAAAATGAGAGTGAGTATTACCGTAGATGTTAGCTATCCGTATGCAACGAACAGGCCGTAAAGGCTCAGCGTCGTTTAGAATCATTGTTCAGGAATCCAGTTTTTCTCCTAGCAGTGGTCGAGTTGTAGCCAGAATTGGCCATTACAACCCACACACAAAAGAAAAATCTATAGATATAGATAAAGTAACGTATTTTTTAAAAAATGGCGCACAACCTACTCCAAGAGTTGTCAGGTTACTTTTAGCTGAAAAGGTTAAAATGCCTAAATGGGTTGCAGAACCAGACAATAGCAAGAAAACTAAGATTAAAAATCCAGAAAAATTACGTAAAAACCAACCGAAAGAGCCTGAAGAGACTCAGGTTGAAGAATCTACTACTGAACCTGCCGTAGAAGAAGCACCTGAGAAACCAGCAGAAGATTCCAAAGAAGACACACCTGACAAAAATGAAGTCTCTGAAACATCTAAAGTTGAAGCCGAAGAAAAGTCTGCAGAAGAAAAAAACGAAGGTGACGGCAAAGAATCTGAAACTACAGAATCTTAATAGTTAGTTTATAAAAGTTTAATAATTCATAAATACACGACAGACCTTGAAGGAGGGCGAAAATGAGCGATAATTCTATTGACCAGAAATTTATTGAGTACGTAGTAAAAACACTGGTAGGCAAGCCGGATGAGGTTAAAATAGAACGAACGGTTGATGAAAAAGGGGTACTGCTACTTTTGACCGTAGATCCTGAAGATCTTGGGCGTGTTATTGGTAAGCGTGGCGCAACGGCACAGAGTATGAGGACACTGCTCCGAGCTCTTGGTGCTAAAAATGAAGCACGGTATAACCTAAAAATCGTAGACAATGGATACCCTAAACCTGAACGAGAAAATGACCGTGAAGAGCGTCATGAGGATGAGAGTACATCAAATATTTCAGAATCAGAAGATAAGTCTATTGATAATAAGATGCAAAAGCCTGCAAAGCCTGAAGAAGACTCATCAACTGAGCAAAAGATTGAAGAATCGAAAGATGAGAGTACAGCTACAGAGGATTCCGAGGCAGAACCAGAAGAAGAAAGTGCAGTTGAGCGCACTCGGAGAGAGCTAGAAGATCTAGACGACCTAGACATTTAAGGATCATTCTAAATTCAAAAAAAGAGGCCAATCGGCCTCTTTTTATTTTCAATTGCATCTTTATTCAGAGGATTGTTTATTACTAACTCAATATCCCATTTTTGGCCGCAAAAACGGAATCCAAAAACTCCCAGCATTGTCTGACAGACATGATTGAAGAAATGATGGCAATGCAATATATAGTGAGTTATCACTGAAGGGTTGTTGGATACAAGACGTTGTAGTAGAATGTATGCAAGTCGAAAATACGACTGCGAGCGTTCAACAGAGAACGGTATAACAAAAACAACAAAAATAGGCTCATGCGAGCAAACAGAAATGTTTGGAGCTTTATGTGACTAAATAATCCACCTAGTGTGGATTTTTTAGTTGTGATATAATAATACTAATGAAAATACAAGTCATAACAATTTTCCCTGAGATGTTTGGGAAAGTTTTCAATACTTCTATGCTTCGGAAAGCGCAAAGTGTAGGGGCAGTTGAGTTTGAGGTAATAGATTTGCGTCAATTTGGCTTAGGGCCTAGAAAACAGACAGATGATACACCTTATGGTGGTGGTGATGGAATGCTTATGATGATAGAGCCTTTAGTGTCTGCAATAGAGTATGCCCAGTCAAAAGTTAAAAAAGGGCAAAAGTCGAAGGTCATTCTACCTACACCAAGAGGAAAAACCTATAAGCAATCTGATGCAAAGCGTCTTGCTGCTGCTAAGGAAGATCTGATTATAGTATGTCCGCGCTATGAGGGGTATGATGAGCGAGTAGTTGAGTATATTGACGAGCAAATAAGTATTGGTAACTATGTCCTAACTGGCGGTGAATTACCTGCTATGACCATTGCAGATAGCGTAGTAAGGCTCCTACCTGGGGTGCTGGGAGGCGAGAAATCTGCGGAGATAGAAAGCTTTCAAGATGACGATAAATCTGTAGAGTATCCTCAGTACACGAGACCTGAAGAGTTTAGAGGTAAAAAAGTGCCGAAGGTTTTGCTTAGCGGACACCACGAAAATATAGAAAAATGGCGGAAGAGGAATTAGAAATGAGTATTGAAATTGGAGAACTAGAAGAAATAGCAATAGGAGCATCTAATTTACTTTGTGAAGATGTATTTAGGTATGCACCAGGAACATTTAATGGTGATATTGAAACATTAGAAGAACAAAAAGGAATACCAGAAATCCCCGCAATTAAAAGACACAGACATGCAAGTAAGTTGACATTATCTATAGAAGGTGCAAATAGGTGGTACGAAATAATTGGTGGCGGTAGTAAGGAAATTGGGCTTAATCCAACTAGTTTGTATGCTGCAAGCGGTATTGCACTACTCGAACTCGCCAATGTAGTCAATTATTCTGTAGAAAATGGTGACCCTGTATTACGGTTAATGAAGATTGCAAAAGCGTTTAATGACGATTCAAGCACACAAGATGTTTGTGAAGATCTTTCTTTATACACAGATGTTAATGTCCGTTCAATTGTATTCGGACTCGAGGCAGACGATTTTGCCGTCGTAAGTAGGTTACGATATGGAATTGGTGTTGCACTGAAAGCTTATGGAGCAGACGAGGAAGAAGTGCAGCGGTTTTCAGACACTAACCTTGCAGATGCAGTTAATTCTATAAAAAAGTATAGGCGAGGTACGTCAGTGTATCTTTCAGGTGCAATTGATGAAGGAGAGCTAGATCTTGCAGAAACTAGTAGTCGTGAGGTCACGGAACAACTACTTTCATTGGAATTTCCATATTTACGAGTTGCGTCCTCTATGCCAATGAACGTCGGCATGCTCCTGAACAAGTAATGTATAATTAAAACAAATGATTGTTACACTAAAGCTTATTAACATACTAGTTTATGTATATCATGATAAGTTGATCGAAATGGACCACAACAATATATATGACCTCACTTTTTCAAGACATAGAGATACAGAAAGGAAAAGGGTATAGATTATGTGGCATTTCAGAAGAATTAAAGGTGACAACATGCTTCCTACGCTAAAGGATGGGCAGACTATTATTGTCAGCAGTTCAAGATCATTTTCAATAGGGGATATTGTAGTGGCTTTTATGGATCGAAGGGAAGTTATAAAACGTATAGTTGAGATGAAAGACGGTAAAGTATTGCTGGAGGACGACAATAAAAGCCATGCATCTGATAGTTGGGCTCAGGGATGGCTTATAGATCGTCATGTTGTTGGGAAAGTTGTATTCCCGCTAAAGTAGTTTGCGTTCTCGAAGGTACAAATATGAAAGTATCCCTGGAATAAGTGGTTGCCAATATGTTGCGCTACGGTAGAGTAGGGCGATGCTTGTTGCAGTAGCTGGATCATAACCGAGCATAATCAAGCCACTTGCAGTACCAGCTTCTACTGCCCCTAGACCACCAGGTGAGGGCAGCAAACTACCAAACATGACACCAACGCTAAGTGCAATTAAACTATCCATAAAGACTAGGTTGACCGATAGAGCCCTACTGGCAAGAATTATCAAAAGAGCGTTGGTCAATGTAATTACGGCTGCGATCAAAAAGATATACGCTAGTTTTGACGGACTTCTCATGAGCTGTAAAACAATTTGCCGCCACTGTTTAGTTGTCCTGTTTACCGTTTTTTTAACCTTTTTAAAATGGTACAACATTAAAACAATAGAAAAACTTATCAGTATAAGCACAATTAATAATATTGAAGTATGTATAGAAATTCTATCTTTTAATGTTTCCAGTAGTGACGGACTATAAATAAATACTCCTATGAGCAACACTACATTGGTCATTAACCCTATGAGGTTGTTGGTAATCGGTATTAAGACCGCACTCTTAGTCTTTAGGCCTAGTTTATGGAGATACACTGCGCTGATACTTATGTTGCCTAGACCTCCAGGTATTATCCTGCCTGGCCCTGAGGCAGCTATCTGTGCCAATATTGTTGTAAAAACAGGTAGCTTTTTAGGTGATAGAATCTTGTAACTCATGCTTGTTAATATCGGTAGCAACCAATAAATGCCCAATAAAAGAATAATGAAGAACGGGTCACTATTTTTTATCTTATTTAGTGCCGAGGACATAATATCTCTCTGACTAACACTAAGAACAACTATTGCGATTAGTCCTACAAGCTCCAAGATTGATCGTTTTTTATAGTGTGTATGGTGCTTTTTAGCTATTAAATGTTTCATAGACTTTAAAGTCAGTCTATCAAGCTTATGGTAATAAACAAAAAACCAGCTTTTTATTAGCTGGTTTTGTTTGACTTATGGAATATATTTCTACAGACCAAGTGCGGCATCAATTTTTGGACGATCAAATCCAAGTACCGTCTCTTCAGTGCCGTCTTCTTTCTCAATAATAGTAAACGGAACTCCCAGTTGGCCACTTTTTTCGTATAATTCTTTTGCTATTGCTTGGTCCTCATCGGCCATTTTTGAATCATAAGGAATGTCCTTACTGCCCAAGTAGCTCTTTAACATTTTACAGAACCCACAAGTTGCTGTGCTATAGATTGTTATTTTTGGTTGTGCCATTGTTATTCTCCTTTTGTTAATTTTGCAATTTGCTTGATAAATTTGTCATCGGTTTTGATCGTGTAACAGATTTTCTGGCCCATTCGTTCTTTGTCAACGAGCCCAATAATTTCGAAACTACGAAAATGTTGTGAAACTGCAGATACAGATATGCCTAGTCTGTTTGCTATATCGCTAACACACATTTCCTCACCACTCATTAGTAGCTTAAAAATCTTATAACGTGTCTTATCACCAAGCAATTGCATTATATGTACTGTATGATTTTCTTTCACACTCAGTTTAGTCGAATTTTCTGCTATCTTCATAAGTTCATTATAGCAAACAATAAGTATTTTAGCAAGTACTTAAATGTAAATCCTGATTTAGATTTTTATAGATGTATAAAGGGAAGTGAGCCATCAGTATTTATGTGGTCACCACCGTTATTCTTGTCATGGTATGAATCTGTAAAGTGCTTAACTACATCAAGTTTTTTTACAAGCTTTGATTTTTCTAGGCTATTAACAACAAAATCTCTTTCTTCATCGATATTTTCATGAATAAAGTGGTCAATTTGCCCTGTGGCAAGCTTAATACCTACGTGGGTGTCATATGTAGCCGCTGCTAGCCAATCCGTCTTGTGACCACCAGGCAAGTACCATTTATCAGGTGTTTTCCAGAAGCGTATATGATGGCGTTCGTTTGGTGATCCGTTTACTTCTATCTCATAGGCAAAATCCTGAACTCGGTTAAACAAATACATATTTCCAACAGGAGCGCACGGATAGCTTAGACGTAATAAACTCGAGTATACAGTCCTAAAGAATGTACTAGGAGTAAGTTTATTGGCCTTGGTCCAACCAGCTTTTTTCAGCGCTCTGTGTAGTGATGCTTCTTTACCTGTAAAAGCAATATTTATTGGATCACTTAAAAATCCACTGGGGCTCCTAATTCGGCCTAAAAAGTAATTCGGTAGATAGTATTTGGATAAAATTCGATGAATACGTGGAATTACAATATATGCGGAGATGATCCAAAGTGCGAATAGGGGGTATATTTGTTTTGACCCGTCAAGTGCCTGTTCCAGTAACAGTTTGTAAAGAAGATAAAAGCTAAAAGATATCGCGATAAATACACAGGCTCGAAGCATGAAGTTGATGGTAGACGCAGAAAATTTGTAAATTCTTTTATAGGGCATTTCTATTGTATAGTATAGCAACAGATTGAATATTTTTGCTGTAAAAGGTAAAATAGGTACCGCAGCCAACCAAAACTAAGAGAGGATTCTTAGTTTTGAGAGGAAGCGGCTTGATTGAATAACCTAGGCTGTTTTGAAACTTGTTTTAAAAATAGTAAGCGTTACACAATCATTACACGTTAACGATGGGATGTCGCCAAGTGGTAAGGCTCTGGATTCTGGTTCCAGCATCGGGGGTTCGATCCCCTCCATCCCAGCCAAGTTATGAACCCATCCTTGTGATGGGTTTTTAACTTGTTTGTATTGGGAATCCGTTTTTCTTCTAAAGTAGCGTTATATTTAAATTTTCCAGGTGTTATAATGAAAATAAATATGGATAGACTGTTATTACTTCTTTTTATTGTATATGCCACTACATTTTATGGTGGTAAATTATTGCA
>CAZKAL010000020.1:0-11652 GCA_964550995.1 uncultured Candidatus Saccharibacteria bacterium
GGCGGTGGTGGCGCAAAGCCGGGGGCAATTTGCGCAAAGTCTATATAATGCACTGGGCATAGATCAACAAACATCTTCTGGAAAATTCAGTGACGCAGGCGGCGTGGCATCTACTCTAAAAGATCTTGGGATAACAAATGGCGTGGGTGATGGCAGTAAATTCGGCAGTAATGATGTGATAACAAGAGGCCAGGCATTCACAATGATGGCACGAGGGCTAGGTCTAGTTGATAATTCCGCGGATATACAGACGGCTAGCAATGCACTCAGAGATGCTGGAATAGTAAAAGGATATAACAACACTGGTGAGCTTGGGCTTAACGACCCCCTACAAGATAAGCACGTTTCGCTCTTAATGGATCGGATGGCGCCACATATGAATGCTGTTGATACAGAATCAGGCTTGACTCGTTCTCAGGCAATAGACCGACAAGTAGGCGTATTAGCTGCTGGTGATGCTACTACTAGAGGCGAATTTGCTAAAAGATTGTATAGTGCGTTAGGGATTGATCAAAATACTTCAACGGGGGCGTTTAAGGACACTCCTGGTGATCTGGGCAAAATAACTTCTACTCTAAAAGACTTAGGTATAACTAACGGAATTGGCGGCGGTAATTACGGTAGTAATGCGACGATAACAAGAGGCCAGGCATTTACTATGATAGCCAGAAGTATGGGGCTTGTAGAACCTTCTGCAAGTATTGAAGAAGGAACTGCGGCGCTTAGAAAAGCAGGTGTTATTAATGGGTACGCCGACGGTACATTAGGTACAAATGACTCACTTAGAGAAAAAGACCTGAACTCTTTGATTGCTAGATTACCAGAACAAATGAGTAAAACGGATTCAAATGGTATAAATAGATATGATAGGATTGATAATATTGTTAATGGAATAGTTAATCCTGTTCAAACACCAGATAAAAACCCTACTATTCCAGCGGCTCCGATAGCTGCACCAGCGGCTCCAGCTGTATCCACAGCTGCAACTACTTCAGCAGCACCTACTCCAACTCCACGATCAGGAGACCAGAGCTCTTCTGAAGAACAGACAACAGCAGGTGTATTTGGCGTAGCTCCGGTAGCAACTACCTCAACCCAGGATATAACCGATACTCCACTACCAGCTGTTGCGAATAGTGATGCTGTAGCCAGTCAAACTAGAGTGGACGGAGCTTTGGATTATGCGGCTGATCTAGACCTTAATGGAACTACCACAGAGGTAGCATCAGTATCGCCAAGCTCAGATTCACGATCAGCAGACCAAGACTCTAGTGAAAATTCAGTGTTTGGATCAACCTCCGAACCCTCAACAAATACCTTTGGATCTGAAGCAACACACACACCTACTGCTACTGCAGGTGGAACTGTTGATGCTACCACCGTAGCTAGCAATTCGGTGGATGATGCCGTTAGTCATGTAACGGGAGCACTGTTTAACGCAGAAAATAGTGTTGCTGACGATGAGCAAAGTGTTAATTCCTCTAGTACTGAAGTAGCACATGCTACTTCAGTAAACCAAGACTCTAGTGAAAATTCAGTGTTTGGATCAACCTCCGAACCCTCAACAAATACCTTTGGATCTGAAGCAACACACACACCTACTGCTACTGCAGGTGGAACTGTTGATGCTACCACCGTAGGATTCGTAGCAGACGCAAACGCAGAAGTTGAACAACACTTAGGCGAAGATCTTCAAGCTCAGACAATATCAAAGGCTAGCGATACAAGTGAGGTAGGATTAGCACTTAACAACTTGTCTGTGGCTGCGGGTAATACAGCAAGTGCTTTAGCATCGTTCAATAATGATCAAAGTGGAATAGAAAGAGAAGAAGATAAATTTGCACCAGCTACGCCATCAAATACGGCTGGAAGTGATAGTGCTGATTATTCAACAGAAGGCGGATTTGGTGCAAATAGTGGCCGAGGCTCAACATTTATAGCTTCTAGCGGTGGTGGACTGGGTAACATGTCTTTAACGGGAGGCGTACATAGTGGTGGCTCACTAGGGTTAAATAGTAACGCTCCAGATAGTGGACGATTTGGACAAAACGCATAAAATTTGAAGTACAGAGTTTGGGGTAGATTTAGTGATGAAACATCGGTAATATAGTGTTAATGGTTAGTATAAGAAATGGTAGTGGTTGGCGTACAGCATGGGTCCTGATGTAAATATTGAGTTATATGCATACGTACGGCAAGCCCTAATTGGTGGATCTCCAGAACTAAAAATTAGGGAGAAATTATTGGGTGCAGGTTACAGTACGCTTGATATAGAGAATACTTTAAGAGTTGCTAAAGCGGCAGTAGCACAGGAAAAAAGCCCTAGCTCTAAAAAATCTTTCAAGAAGTGGCTTAAAAATTACTATATTAGGTCAAAAGCCAGCATTGCAACCTTAATTGGTATTGATTTAGTGTTAATTGCTCTTTCTCTATTAGAACCGTGGCCTCTAAAAATAATTGCTGATTCGGTTTTTGGCACAACTCCAGCACCAGGTCCACTTGCTTCGTTGACTGGAACGTTTGATCTGCTAATCGTAATTTCTATTATTAGTGTTGCTTTGTTTGTTTTGACTTCTTTTGCTTCAGTAATTAATGACTATATTGCTACAAGATTAATTTACAAATTTGACGTACAAATAAAGGGCGAGTTGTTTAACCACATACTGCGTTTGCCGTTTTACCACAAAGAGCGACTGCATAAAGGTGATTACATTAATCGGCTACGCTCCATGACAAATGATGTAGGTGGATTGGTACTTGATTCTACTAGCAATATTACTGAATCAGTACTGACAATTATAGGAGTTTTGGTGGTGTTGATTTTCATAAATCCAACACTAACCGTTATTGGGCTTGTAATTGTACCGTTATTGGCAATAAGTATTGTGTATTTCTCACCAAAAATCCAAAAACTAACAGAGGAAAAACAGGGTGTTATTGGAGAAATAGCAAATCATATTCAAGAATCAGTAGAAAATGCAGAAACAATCCAAGCTTTTACTGACGAAACCACACAGGTTAATACTCTTACAGGGCAAATGAAGCGTAAGCTCAAACTGGATATTAAGGGAGTATTCTTGAATCATACTTTTGGGTTTACTAACAGTTTGTTCGTAGTGCTTGGAAGCACCAGTATTTTAATCATTGGCGGCCGTGAAATTTTGGCTGGTAGGCTGTCTTTTGGTGATCTTTTCATATTCATCAACTACATGAACCGTTTATACGGACCAGTTGAGGGCATTACAAGCGCAATAGCTAACATAAAACGCCGTATGGTTAGCGCAAGAAGAGTTTACGATGTTATCGAGGATCACCAAGAGTTAGAAGATACAACTAAGGGCTATAATATCGAAAATGCGAGAGGTAGAGTTAGGTTTGTAGATGTAGGATTAGACTTTGACGGTAAGACTATCTTGAGTGGTGTAAACATTGATATTCCAGCTGGTAAAAAAGTCGGCTTTATTGGGCCGAGTGGTGGCGGTAAAAGCAGTTTATTAAAGATGGCGACGATGTTCATCCCGCCAAGTTTTGGGAAAATATATATTGATGATTTTGATTTATCTCAGAGCTCTCTGGACAGTGTTAGGAAAAATATAAGCCTTATAGGTCAGGCCCCTCAGTTGTTTTCAGGTAATATATTGGATAATGTAATGTTAGGATCAAGAGGTAGAGAAGTCACAAGTGAGGAAATTGAAACGTCAATGTATGCATCAAATTCTGAGGAATTCCTGGTAGATTTACCGGCTGGCGTCAAAACATATGTCGGTGAGGCGGGTTCTATGCTGTCAGGAGGACAAAAACAACGAATTGCTATAGCTCGCGGGCTTCTTAAAAAAGCGCCGATATTAGTAATGGATGAGCCAACTTCAGCATTAGACTCAGCATCTGAGAACTTTATTAAAAATCGTCTACGCGAAATCACTGGAAACGCGACTGTTTTGATGATTACTCATAAATTAGTAATGCTAGAAGCGATGGATGACGTGTATGTAGTACAGGGTGGAAGTGTACGAAATGTGAAGGAGTATGGTGGTCTAAAAGAATATTTACAAAAACTCCAAGAGAACGAGATTAGCTAAAATTAAATAAAAACAAAACAACATTACTACGATGCCAAACCCCTTGTGTTTATGGGGTAGACGTGATATATTAATATTGTAACTATAGAAAAATAAAAAAACATGCAAAATCAAGCCGCACAACAGGTAGTAGAAGCATTAAAAAAAGCCAATAATGTAATGGTCACTGTTACGAGTAGTCCGTCTGTTGATGAATTGACAGCCGCAGTTGGGCTAACTTTGATATTGAATCATATGAATAAGCACGCTACGACGGTTTTTAGCGGGCAAATTCCATCAACAATTGAATTTTTACAGCCTGAAATGGCAATTGAGACAAACACTGATAGCCTTCGTGACTTTATAATCTCTCTCGACAAGTCTAAGGCTGATAAACTGCGCTATAAAGTTGAAGATAATGTAGTAAGAATTTTCATTACGCCTTACAAAACATCAATTTCGCAGCATGATCTAGAGTTTAGCCAAGGAGACTACAATGTTGATGTAGTCATTGCACTGGGAGTTGTCAGTAGAGAGGATTTTGACCAGGCTGTAAACACTCATGGACGCATATTACATGATGCCACTATTATTGGCGTCACAAACCAAAACGTAGTAAGCCAAATTGGTGCGGTTAATTGGAATGACCCACAGGCTAGTAGTATTTCGGAGATGATTTCTGGTATTACGGATCGTTTAGGCCCTAATGTATTAGATGGCCAGATAGCTACGGCACTGATGACTGGAATTGTCTCAGAAACAGATAGATTTAGAAATTCAAAAACTACACCAAAAGTGCTTTCTCTTAGTTCGAAGTTAATGACTGCAGGTGCCAATCAGCAATTAATAGCAGATAAACTAGAAGAAAAACTTGATGTTCAGGCTCCGAGTAGCGAGATAAATAATGCCGACAGCTCAGACGGTATGTTGGAGATAGGGCACGAAGAAGGCGAAGAACTTCAGGATATACAAATAGACGATCATGGCAACATAAACAACGCGCCATCTCAATCTGGTCTAAACTTACAGACCGCTCCTTCCTTCCAAAACTCTTCTAACCAGTCTCAAGTCCAGCCCCAGTCTCAAACTCAGGTTCCTCAACCGATGCCTATTTCTCAAGCGAATGAACCTCCAGTTTCAGAGGTACCAGCTCATCAATATATTTCAGAACCCGCAACAACTCCAGCAGAAGATGTATCAGGTGATGTGGATATTGCAGCTGCACCACAAAATGATTTGCCGGGTGTAAAAAATCTTGAACAAAGACCCAGTCCTACATCAGACTACGATCAACTAGTAGAGCACGGTCATAAGGTTATAGAGCCGATTAAAGATGATACTCTTGCGCCTGATCCATTAGCAACTTCAATCCTAGCCGAACAAAATAATACCTCAGTTAAACCAGTGACAGCCGCCGATGATGTAGAACTACCTCCGCCACCAAAAAATGTAAGCACAAGTTTACCTCCTGAAAATGATTCACAGACTCTTAAAGATCTAGAGACAGCAGTACATAGCAATCATGTCAATACTACTAGCAAACCTGCAGATGTTGAGGATTATACGGGTAGCATTAGAAAACCTGCCAATCAAACAGAGCAACCTCTTCCTACGCCTCCACCCGCAAAACCCGATTCGCCTGTTCTTGAACCGATCATAGTACAACCCAATAATAAGCTTGATAACTCCACTGTAGGCCCACCTCCTCAAGTGACGAGCCCATCTAATGATCCCCCTGCAGTTCCTCCTCCAATTATGCCTCCTACCACTACTCAGCCTCAATTTTATGAGGCAGACGGGTCTAAGGGTAACCCCTTGTTGAACCCAAATAGTAATTCTTGATGGTAAAATAATCTGATGGAAGGCATACTACTTGTTGATAAGCCCAAAGGCTGGACTTCTTTTGACGTGGTAGCAAAAATTAGAGGTTTAATAAAGCAAAGGACAGGACAAAGAATTAAAATAGGGCACACGGGCACTTTAGATCCTGCGGCGACGGGACTTCTGATTTTGTGCGTAGGAAAGAAATACACAAAGAAAGTTCAAGACCTGATTAAACACGATAAAACCTATACTGCAGAGATAACTTTTGGTGCAACTTCTACTACGGGTGATGTAGAAGGAGAGCTGCTAGAGGATAAGAAGAAAATGGTCATTGAACAATCAGTATTAGAGAAAGTGATGAAGGACTTTATCGGAACCATAAAGCAAATTCCACCCTCCTACAGTGCGGTAAAAGTTAACGGGAAACGAGCATATGAATTAGCTAGGGCTAGGAAAAAGGTTGAGATTGCACCGAGAGAAGTTACTATTTACGACATAGAAATAAACAAGTTTAACTGGCCAGTAGTAAATATCACGTGCAAAGTTGGGAGCGGTACGTATATTAGGACCTTAGCAGAAGATATCGGGAAAAGTATGGGAGTTGGGGCTTACTTGAGTAATTTGAGAAGAACAGATGTAGATAAGTGGTCGGTGGACAATGCAGTTAGCCCTATAGACATAAGCATTGACATAATTAAAGAAAAATTGCTTGTCTAAAGAGGTGGACTATGCTACAATGGTGCCAACAATGACAGAAACTAAAGAGAAAAGCACTGACAAAAGTGCTGAGAAGACTGAAGATACAGGTTCACCTGCAGTACAGGTGACATCTCTTACAGCACGCATCAACGAATTAACAGAACACCTAAAAGCGAACAAGAAAGATCATATGGCACGCCGTGGGCTTCTCGTTATGGTTGGTAAGCGTAAAAAATTACTTAAGTATCTCGCAAACAAAGATAGTGAAGCCTATCTGTCTTTAATAAAAAAGCTTGGTTTAAGGCGTTAGCCTGATCATTTCACTGCTTTTTCCTGCGATTCGCTAGTAGCCGTATCGTAAAAACGAAGTCTATGGCGGTTCTCAGAAAGAAACAGCGAACTGAACTGATATTAATTTATTATAGTCAGTTTATTATAAAATAACAGTAGTATAAGTCGGTGGTAGAGATCGGGGCTTGCACATTTGCAAACTCTTGGCCCTGTTACCGACCGATACTCGCAAAGAGGAAACACAATATGAATGAATCTAATGTTATCAACCCATTTGGCAAGGACGTGACGAGCGTATCAACTGAATTATGTGGTAAGACACTAACTTTTGAAGTAAATAGAGTTGGATTTAGAAGCTCAGCTTCTGTATTAGTCCGTTACGGCGACACGGTTGTACTGGGTGTCGCTCAAGTAGGGAAGACCCCAGTAAGTATGGATTATTTCCCGTTGAGTATTGCATATGAAGAGAAAATGTATGCAGCAGGTAAAATTAGCGGCAGCAGATTTATTAAAAGAGAAGGTCGGCCTTCAGAGGAAGCGATACTAATTGGGCGTATTATAGATCGACCAATTCGACCTTTATGGCCAAAAGGCTACCGATATGAAGTCCAAGGAATTGCAACAGTACTAAGCATGGACCCGGCTTTTCGACCTGACATGATAGCTATGATAGCTGTTAGTGCGGCACTTAGCCTAACAGGGACTCCTTTCGATGGACCAGTTGCTGGTTTACGCGTTGGAATGACAGAAGCTGGTGATTACAAAGCCTTTATGAGTATTGAGGAGTATGAAAATAGCAAGCTAGATCTCGTTGTCGCTGGCACAAAAAATGGCGTAATGATGGTTGAGGCCGCAGCAAACGAAGCGACGGAAGATGAAGTAGTAAAGGCCATTGCATGGGCACAAGAAGCTATGCAACCAGCTGTTAAATTGCAAGAAGAGCTTATAAAAAAGGTTGGTGTAGTTGATCAAGAATTCGAGCTGACAAAGCCGGATTCAGACATAATTGATGCTGTAGCGGCTTGGACCGAAGGTAAACTTGGTAAATCACTACGTAAAGATTACCCAGAGCGTAACGCAATAATAGACACTATTCGTGATGAAATGCATACGCATTTTGAAAACAAAGTAGGTGAAGAAGATTATGGTGATATTAAAGATGATTACTCAGAGGCTTTCCAGATGGCACTTCACGCTGACGCTCGCAAAGGAATTGTCGATGATCAAGAACGGCCAGATGGACGAAAAATGACTGAAATAAGAGAATTATCCAGTGATGTCGGATTTCTACCACGTGCTCACGGATCAAGCATATTTACTAGAGGCGTTACACAGGGAATGAACATTGTTACTCTAGCACCGCTAAGCTATTCACAGATTGTAGATACAATGGAGCGCGACACAGAGCGTCGTTATATGCACCACTATAATGCACCAGGATGGACAGTCGGAGAAGTTAGGCGAATGATGGGTCCGGGACGCCGAGAGATCGGCCACGGCTATCTAGCTGAGCGTGCCATAAAGCCAATGCTACCAGCAGAAGAAGATTTTCCATATGCTATTCGTTCAGTAACAGAAATCATGAGCCAAAATGGTTCAACTTCAATGGCCGCCACATGTTCTAGCACGCTAGCTTTGTTAGATGCCGGTGTGCCTCTTAAGCGACCTGTTTCAGGTATAGCAATGGGCTTGATGCTAGATGGTGATACACCATATATCCTAAGTGATATCGCTGATGCAGAGGATTTTGCAGGAGATATGGACCTTAAAGTAACTGGTACTGAAAAAGGCATAACTGCTCTACAAATGGACATGAAAGTTCATGGACTCCCAACAGAAGTTTTGGCTAAAGCATTTGAGCAAAGTCGCGCAGGTAGAAAAGAGATTTTGGACCACATGAAATCAGTTATTGCTAGTCCAAAACCAGAACTCAGCCCCTATGCACCTAGAGTAGAATCAGTTAAAATTAACCCAGATAAAATACGGGAGATTATAGGTAAAGGTGGGGAAACAATTCAAGGTATCACAGCTGATACTGGTACTGAAATCGATATCAAAGATGATGGGACTATAATGATCTCTAGCCCTGACAAAGAAAAAATTGAAGCTGCAAAGCAGATTATCAAAGGGATTGCAGAGGACCCAGAACCAGGGACTATATATAAGGACAAGCCTGTAGTTAGTGTGATGGACTTTGGTGTTTTTGTACAAATACTACCTGGTAAAGACGGTCTTGTACATGTTAGCGAGATGAGTAAAGAAAGAGTAGAAAAACCTAGTGATATCGTTAAAGAAGGCGATAAAGTAACAGTAAAATTACTAGCAATTGATGATCGTGGAAGATTACAACTGAGCATGAAAGCTGTAGAAAAAGAATCTAAAAAGTAGGGGACAGCGAAGTGGTGAGCAAGAAAAAAGTAAGTAAACAGACTAAAAAGCAAGCTAATAATAAACAGTTAGATGCCGGTATGGATGGTCTAAAGGCCTTAGTTTCCTTAGCACTTGCTTATGCTTTCGGGTTGTGGGCGATTGATAAAGGTCAGATAATAGGCTACGTTCTTACTATCGCTTCTCTTTATTGGGCAATCCACTTTGTCAAAGAATCAATTAAAAAATTTCGAGTAAAATGACCAACCAACAAGAACTAGATTTAATCGAGAAAAAGATCATGAAAGACAAAGTCTGCCCTGAACTAGCATCTACTGCAAACAGGCTAGTTTTTGGGGCTGGTAGTGACGAGGCAGATGTTGTTTTTATTGGCGAAGCCCCTGGTAAAAACGAAGATAAAACAGGTATACCGTTTGTCGGAGCTGCGGGTAAGTTTCTAGATGAAATGTTAGAAACTGTAGGCTTAAATAGGAGTGCTATATATATAACAAACATTGTAAAATACCGTCCTCCAGAGAATAGAGATCCATTGCCTGATGAAAAGAGAAAGTTCTGGCCATATCTATTGCAGCAGATAAAGATTATTAAACCAAAAGTCATCGTTACTCTTGGTCGTCATAGTGGGCAAGCTTTTATACCTAGCTTGCACATAAGTGCCGATCACGGGATACCAAAACAGGTGAACATCACAGAAGAAGGTCTAGAACTTAATATGCTTGTTCTTCCTCTTTATCATCCAGCTGCGGCTTTATATAACGGATCATTGAGGGATACGCTACTGCGTGACTTTCAAACAATTACAAGAATTTTAAATAAAAAGTAAGAAATCCGCCAGCTGGCGGAAAGGAGTAAAATATGTATAAACCAAAAAACCCCAATAGTGGTCATAGACCAAGCGCAAACAGTGCTAATGAGCAAAGCTCAAGGCAAAGATCAACTACTGGAAAACCTAAGTCATCTTCATCTAATACTGGTGGAAGCACCAATAAACATAGACGACCACAAGGTAAACAAGGAAATAAGAAACCGGTTATAAGCTCAAGTAAGCCACGACCGAGGACAACGGAACAGGCAAGATCTGTTTCAAGAGGCGAGGCAATTCGGGCCCAACGCCGAAATCAAGATGATGCTAATCGCACCATCGAACAATATAAAACACTCGATAACAATACGAAAAAAGCGAATTTCATCGACGATAGTCCAAAGCTAAAAATAATTGGTCTTGGCGGTATGGACGGCGGTGGCTCAAAGAATATGATGCTTATTGAGTACGCAAATGACGCAATTGTTATCGACTGTGGTAACGATCTATCTGTAGATTTACCTGGGATTAACTACGGTATATGTGATGCAAGCTATCTCGAGAGAATAAAACATAAAGTTAAAGGGTATGTTATAACTCATGGGCATCTTGATCATATTGGCGGGCTGCCACATATCGTCCATAAGGTGCCAGCACCAATTTACGGAGGTCGATTTACTATTGGCCGTGTAGAGGAAATATTTAACAATTTCGGGCTTCCACAACCAGATGGGTTCAAACTCGAAACTGTGATTATGAACGAGCATACTCACGAAAAGCTTAAGTTAGGTGTTTTCTTTATTGAGCTAGTTGGTGTTACGCACTCTATACCAGGGTCAACTTGTGTTGTAGTAGACACGCCTGTTGGGCGAGTGGTTAATACTGGTGATTTCCGTTTAGATCCACATCCTCTTGACCATGAAAAGACAGATACAGAAAGACTAAAAGAACTAGGGAAAGAAGGTGTTTTAGCTCTTCTATCAGAGAGCACAACTACAGAACGACCTGGACGTACACCAAGTGAAAGTATACTTGAACAAAGCTTCGTAGATCTAATGCAGCGAGCACCTGGACGTATGTTTATAGCATTATTTTCAACTAACGTTAATCGCGTACAAATGATTGTTAACGCTGCGGTTAAGCATAACAGAAAAATAGCTTTAGACGGTCGAAGTATGATGAGCACTCTTGAAATGGCAGTACGGAATGGATTCATGAAGATCCCTAAAGGAACGTTTGTACCAATTAGCAGCATTGCCAATGTAAATGACAAAGAGGTCGTAATTATGTGTACTGGATCTCAGGGTGAGCCTAACTCTGCATTGCAACGTATGGCAACTGGTCAGCACAGGCACATTAAACTTAAAGAGCAAGACACAATAGTTTTGAGTAGTACACCCATTCCAGAATCCGGGAACGACGCCAAAATAGGTGCTATGGTTGACGATCTGATGCGTATGGGGACTTATGTTTTTCGTCATCAGACTAGAGAACTAGACGGATGTGGTCCATTGCACGTCTCAGGGCATTCAAGTGTTGAGGAGTATCGTGACATGATTGACATGATGCAACCCAAATTTTTTATACCGA
>CAZKAL010000021.1:0-2207 GCA_964550995.1 uncultured Candidatus Saccharibacteria bacterium
AGAGGTAAAAATTGATGAAAGAGTTGAGTTACCCGACCATGCAAGAGAATTTGCACATCCGACATTAATAGATCAATTTAAAGGAGGTAAATGATGACGAATTCAGACGGACCTAAGAATTTATTTAACAGAGTCAATGAACAGTTTGGCAATGACCAGTCTGGTCACTATTTTCCAATAGAAGGACTACCATTTCCAGGTACTATTTCAGCAGCAGTGGATCCCACTGGTAAGAGAATGGGTGAATTGAACAAGCAAATAATGGACGAAAGATCTGTGGCCCCAGAAACAGCAGCAGTAGTAGTAGTATTTAGTACGACTGAAGTCGAAATGAGCGAAACTGAACTTGCCAGCCCTGCTACATTGATGGAAATAAATGATGCAGGTGTAAATGAAAGCAGGAGATAAACATAAAAGGTGCAATTACAGTGAATAACAGATATAATAAGAAGTAAATAAGAGGAAAAGTTTAAAGAAATGATAGCTACAAAGGAAGAAAGAAAGACGAAACAAGGAACTGGATCGGTAAGCCAGGTAGTTGGTGTTGTAGTAGATGTGGAATTTACTGAAGGTGAATTGCCAGCAATATTCGATGCTCTAACCCTAAAATTAGATGGCAAAACTGTATATCTCGAGGTCGCCCAACACTTGAGCGAAACGAGTGTACGAACTGTTGCACTAGGTGGTACAGATGGCCTAAAGCGTGGGACAAAAGTAACTTCAACAGGTGCTCCAGTGCAGGTCCCTATCGGAAAAGAAACACAGGGCCGTATGTTTAATGTGGTTGGTGACCCTATTGACGGTAAATCAGCACCTAAAAATGCTAAAAAGGCTTCAATTCACCGTGAGCCTCCTACACTTTCAGAATTATCTAGTAAGACAGAAGTCTTAGAAACAGGTATTAAAGTCATCGATCTTATTTGTCCAGTAACCAAAGGTGGAAAAGTTGGTTTGTTTGGTGGAGCTGGTGTCGGTAAAACAGTGCTAATTACAGAGCTTATTAACAACATCGCGAAATTCCACAGCGGAAACTCTGTTTTTGCAGGAGTCGGTGAGCGTACGCGTGAGGGTAATGACTTATACTACGAAATGGAAGAATCGGGTGTTCTAGACAAGACTTCACTAGTATTTGGCCAGATGAATGAGCCACCTGGAGCACGTTTGCGTGTTGGCCTTTCAGGATTAACCATCGCAGAAGGATTTCGTGACGAAGGTAAAGACGTATTGCTATTTGTTGATAATATATTCCGATTTACTCAGGCTGGTTCAGAAGTGTCTGCCTTGCTTGGAAGATTGCCATCAGCCGTAGGCTATCAGCCCAATCTAGCAACTGAAATGGGTGGTCTGCAAGAGCGTATTACAAGTACGAAAAAAGGGTCTATCACATCTGTACAGGCCGTCTATGTTCCAGCAGATGATAATACCGACCCAGCGCCTGCCACGACCTTCGCTCACCTTGACTCCACTATTGTGCTAAACCGTGCTCTAACAGAACTTGGGCTCTACCCTGCTGTTGATCCACTAGATTCAAACTCTACAATTCTAGACCCAGAAATAGTCGGCGAGGAGCACTATAACGTAGCCCGTGAAGTTCAGAGAATTTTGCAACGTTATAAAGATTTGCAGGATATCATCGCTATTTTAGGTATGGAAGAACTGTCAGATGAGGACAAAAAAACTGTTGCCCGCGCTCGCCGTATACAAAGATTTTTGACTCAGCCGTTTCATGTCGCAGAGGTGTTTACGGGTAACCCTGGTCAGTATGTTAAATTAGAAGACACAATTAAGGGCTTCCGCGAGATATTAGATGGTAAGCATGATGATAAGTCGGAAAGTGCATTCTATATGAAAGGCTCGATAAACGAGGTTAAATAACCATGACAGAGAATAGTACAGTAGAAGAGCATGATGGCTTATATATGGACCGTGCTGCTAATAGGGATGTAGTAACAGTATCCTTACAAGCTGGTGCTATTGTTGTTGGATGTCTTGTGGAGGCAACATTAAATACGGTTAAAAGAGCGATAAATAGAGTTGATGTAGCATTGGGTGATAGGGTAGGCACGATAGACACAAACGCAGGAGAGGCCGA
Source organism: uncultured Candidatus Saccharibacteria bacterium (assembly GCA_964550995.1). Classification (GTDB taxonomy): domain Bacteria; phylum Patescibacteriota; class Saccharimonadia; order Saccharimonadales; family SZUA-47; genus CAZKAL01. Next base: position 2,093 of record CAZKAL010000021.1, read on the forward strand.
GTAAAATGGTCCATTTTGAGCTAGTAACTTTAAAAGGAGTAAAACTTAAGACGAACGTGTATGAAGTACTACTCCCTACCCCACAAGGCCAAATTGCGGTATTTAAAGACCATGC
>CAZKAL010000021.1:2307-9248 GCA_964550995.1 uncultured Candidatus Saccharibacteria bacterium
CAGGTATCGTTAGATAAAGCCCAAAATTTGGTAGATAGACAAGCGACACGCCTTAAGATTGCAGGCCTCCGCCGCCAAAAACGCCGCTAAAATTGAACTTAAAATAGTGTTGGTTGTAGCACTCTTGAAAAATCTTCTTCTAGTCTAACTCTCACAGTTGAAGTTAAAATAAGTTGATCCACACTGCTTAAGAGTGACCAGACTCTACGTTTGATATCATTAGGTACGCCATCATGTAAAAGAGCGTCTACTGATGCAATTTGTTCAGGTTCTATGTCACGTAAATCATCGAATGGTAGTTCTGGTACAGTAAAATGACCATCAATAGCCAAAGCTAAAAGATCACCTGCTGTAACATGTGTTCCAGGGATAATCGGTGGTGTAGTATCTATAAATATTTCACCTGGCATCAAATAAAATCTCCTTAATTAATTATATAGAAAATAAAAGACTTGTATTGTGATATATATCAAGTAAAATATTGATTGAAATCACAAAATAGATGAATTATAAGAGGTATAAAGTGTCAGAAATCGAACCAAATATTTTAGGAGGTAATGTGCTAAAAACAGAACATCCAACCTTAGGTGAGTTGGGTCTTGGAAAAGGTGTTGTAGGTGAGGGATTTGTTTTAACACCAGAGAAGAAAGAGGCCTTTAGAAGAATAGAGTCAGGTGAATTTGATGTAGAAATAGCAGACACAATCGCATCTATATGTGCCGACGAGCGATTTGATGAAAATGGTAACCGTAGCACACTACCCAGGCATGTAGGAGGAGCTGCAGGAAATGCCCATGCTCATGATTTAGCACTTGGGGAGTTTAATATCGCTCAATCAGAGAAAGATATTGTTGCTCAGGATACTGCTAAAGTAGCCAAGGAGGAAGAAGGAGCAACTGTTCATGGTGATACTCACAGTAATTGTGGTTGTGGAGAGGTAGCATTAGCACCAGAAATATTTGCTGAAGTAGACAATAACAAAGACGCTTTAGCCTCAGCAATGAATAATAGCTTTAGAATTAATGTAAGTGATGATCAGAAAAATTCTATTGCTAATAAAGCTAGTTTGCGTGTAAATAATGGTGATTTTTTTGCTGAAGATAGGTCTAGTGTGTTAGATACTTCAGAAAATTCTGGTGCAGGCAAGGAAATATTAGACGGGTCTCACGATGCGGAGCTGATTATCTGGGAAACAGAAAAAGGTAGAAGTATAGACATGACTCAAGTTTATGAAGAGCTAGGTGTAAAGGCATTTGTTATACATGCTTGGTCTTTTAAGAAAACTGCTGAAGTCTTAAATATTACAGGATATAGTGAAGAAACTGAATTAACAGAAATAGCATTAGCGATGCTAGATTTAGCAACACTTTCAGTCTTGTGTAGTAGTGATGTACCGATAATGGTAAGGTAATTTAGTAAAATATTAGAAGACTGGTATACTAAACCTGTAAACTAAAGCGTTTTGGTGAGAGAACGCATTAATGGAGGGTTCTATGTTATCAAAAGAAAAAGTAGGAGAATTCGCAGCTGAATTTATCGGCACGGCGTTGCTGGTAAGCGTCTTTTTAGCAGTAGGTAATACATTTGGAAGCGGAACGGCATCCTGGTACGTAGCAATTTCAGCTGGTGTAGCATTATCGTTGATAGTCGGCTTGTTTGGACGTACTTCAGGAGCTCAAGTTAATCCAGCTGTGACGATTGCTCTTTGGACACAAAAGAAAATTGAAACATCAAACGCAGTAGTTTATATAGTATCGCAGTTACTAGGTGGTGCAGTAGCATTATCATTTTACAACTATATGACTGGTGGAGATTTGGCTAATGCAGGATCAGCTGTATTTCATTGGAATATATTTTGGGCTGAAGCAGTCGGGTCGGCGATTTATGGTATGGGTGTAGCATCTGTTATTACTCAAAAATTAGAAGGTTACTATGCAGCCTTTGTGACAGGACTATCGTTGACTATGGGTGCTCTTGTAGCTTCTGTAGCTTCGGCAGGTTTCCTTAACCCAGCTGTTGCATTAGGCAATAACGCTTGGGACCGGACTTTAGTTGTTGCCCCAATAGTAGGAATGACTGTAGGTATGTACATCTATATGACTTACGTTGCAACAGCAAAGAAAAAGCGCAAATAGAAAAAATAATAAAACAAAAAGGCTCTACTATAAGAGCATCTTTTAATCTCAGCAGTTATTTAGGGTATTTTGACGCTTACTTCATTGCTATAGATATCACAGTCCATTGTGACACTACTGTATCTGCAAACTTTAAAATAATATGTTGTATTGCTGTCCAAATCAGCAACATTCACAGTTGTTTCAGATCCTGTTTCGATGAACTGCTTTTCGTCATCTGGAAATATAGGCCCTTCCGTTTTGCTATAAATTAGTTTTATCCCGTCTGGTGTTGTTACCCCTTCTAGCAACCAGCTAAAAGTAAGTACGTCAGGGTCTGGTATGCTCTCTAAGCTTAATTCTATCCCCTGCTTTTGTACTGGATTCTTTTTCTTGAAAAGCAGAGTTATATTGAGAGTAGTCTCATTGCCCGTTCTATCCTTTGCAACGAAAGTAAAAATAGAGCTTCCTATGGCGGCCTTCAGCACAGGCGTTTTAAAAGTCCCGTTATTTGATACTGTTACGTCTACAGGGCCACTATTGCTAACTGATTTTGATTGTACGGAAAGTGTTGACCCTTTTTCTGTAGTCCCCTTAATCTCGATAGTGCCTTCAGTTGCTGCTGCGTCTACTTCTATTGAATTGCCCAGCTTCGGACTAGTTATGGAAATTTCGGGTCCTTCAATGTCTGATAGAAAGCCTAGTGCTTTTTTGAAGTTTTCGTCTTTTTGGTCTTCATCCCTATTCCAAGACACAAAAGGATCTATTTTGACTTCTTCTATGTTTAAATCCTTAATGGTCTCGTCATTTTGTGGGTTATTAAAATCTTTTACGATTAGTTTCTGACCCTCTTTAACCTTTTTGTTGGTTGAAGTTTCCTGAACATTGCTTTGATAAACTTCTACAGACTCTTCGTCGCCACTTGACGTTGTCTTGAATGCGGTACCAAGTGATTGGAATTGTCCATTTTCTGTCTGGACTATATAGGTTCGGTTAGAATTCGGTGTTACACGGTTATAGATATGACCGCTTACTTGTAATATTACAGTTCGCGATACAGTGAGTGTTTCAAATGTCGCTTCCGTATTTGCGTCAAGGCGCACTGCACTACCATCATCCAGAGTAACAATAAGTAGCGACGCTGCGCCCGTGGTTCGCACACTCATGCCAACTTCTATCTCTAGGTCCTTAGGTATTATTTCCCAATTTGAACCGACGTTCACTCCTGTCTTATACTCAGCCACTCCTTTTTTATAAGTCACCTTGGCGGCCATTACAGATGCAGTCTCTAGCTCAGTAATTTTTTCTGGTGGAGAGTCTACGACAATTGCTTCTTTGGTACTGTTATGAAATACAACAGAAAATAACCCTACTAATAAAAGTATAGAAGCCAAGCTAGCTGCAAGAACAGCATTTTTATTAAGATTTTTAAGCTTTTTGAAATCAAATGGTTTAATTTTTCGTAGCTTTTTATTAATACGCTTTTTCGTAACTATCTTAGGTGAAGTACTCTCGTTGTTTGTAGAGTCTTTTTTATCAGACATAATTTCCCTCCAACAATACTAATAAGTATATCAGAAAACTAAAAATTGTATTTCTAGTCTGGCGTTTCTTTATTGAGCTTGTTATATCTAATTATCTGCATTGTTAGTTCTGGGTCCTGTCCTGGGCAAGTACCATTTACACAAGCAACAACAAATTCTCCATAAGTTTCTCTACGAGATTTAGCGGTATCATCTATGCATTCTACTAAGCTTTCAAAAGTTTCTCTGTTATGCATTATAGCAAACACCGGGCAAGTGTTAGGATTTTTTGTGCAATCAGTAATCTCGACTTTGTTTGGTTCTGACACTGGGTATTTTGTACTCCTTTTGGTTTGTAGCTAATCAATGTTATCGCTAAATGTAATCCTAAGAGCATAATTTTGCAAGCTTATACACTTTCATATTTTGCATATTTTTATCACAACAGTATAGAACTCAATTTTCTGATAATATATAACTAAAGTGAGTAAAAGACAAGATATAGATGTTCCTTTGGCCCATGAGGCGCTTACGCTTTCAAAAATAGGTGAAACTTTAGATGCAGCATTGATCTTAGCAACTAAGGTGGAAATGCTGGCGCAAGAAGGCGCTGATTTTAACGATATTCAGGAAACAGTAATTGATGAAATAAATGAGTTGGATGATAGTCTTGGGGAGTATATAGAATCAGCAATATTTACAGTTTCAGGAAAAGGTTTTCTACCAGTATTTAATTACGCGGAAGATATAACAGATACAGCATATGCTAATGCAAATAGCGCAAGAGGTAGGTATGATGGTATATCTTTAATACATCCTGACGATTTTAATTATATGTGTCAAGGCGATGACGGTGACGATTATGCAATTGAAGATGGATCGGACATTGCACTTGTTGAAGACGATGAATATTCTCTCAATAGTCCTGTTCAACTCTTACCCCCTCCTTCATTTACTCGCCTTTACATTGAGTTTTTAGCACATCATTCTAGTGAGTCAGAGAGATTGGTAGGAGGAGTATCTGTAAGGAGCTATAACACTGCATATTATAATGTAATGGACGTATTAGGGTTAAACGTTGAACATGTTGAAATAGAAAATCAAGAGAGTCTTCTATATGATATGGAGATTGTCGATGCAATGCTAGACGAAGCAAGGAAAATGCAAAAAATACAAAGGGGCACTAGGTTTCGTCGTACTAAAATAAAAGGTCAAGTAGAAGAAATAGACTCTAGAGTTAACTCATTAAACTCTAGATTAGGATTGGATAGAGTCTCAATGGTTGTCAATACAGACAGTTTCTATATGCCGATTAGTATGGACAATAGTAGAAACGTTAAACGTGTTAGTTTTAGAAATGCACAGATACACATGAAGCCTGTAAGAGTTGATAGTATAGACTCGTATGAAATTTCAGGAGGTGCAAGAGTCCACGATGATTCGGGGCTGGTGGATGTTGGAGCGGGTCTATATTTAGTTGGGGGGATAAATGATGCTCTTGCTGATCGTATTGGGTTAGGAAGTACGATTATTTGGGTGCCCTTGGCAGATAAAAAACCAGATGATTTTATAGTAATCCCTGAAGATGAGCGTATATAGTAATGCTTTACTCTCTGTCTAGGCCAACTTTTTGTGATTAACATCACACGGTTGTAGGTATACTTGTTATGTATACTTACAATATGGGGCAATTAAAACAAAAAATGATGTATTTCTTGGAGATTGGACTGTAATGCAATATCGGTTCTCTCCTAGAACTGAACATGGCCTCGCTATACCTCCAAGACAGAAAAACTGTGTAGGAGAAGGCTGTCCCGTGGCGGAAAAACTAGGAAGCTGTTTCACCGATACACATCATTTATATTTTCCTAAAAAATCCTATCTCGCACAGGGGGAGGACTACGCAAATTTAAGGGCAAGTATCCACTCAGTCGTAAGTGTTGCTAGGTGCCGTCATGATAGTACTGATTCAAGAGCCCAGCACTCAATGTATGAACGTGCAGCATTTCCAAAACGCGCGGTAGTTGGCAGATTTCTTGAAGAATCATGGACCTTGATAGCGTTAGGAGTAAATGTACGTTCACTTGCAGAAGACATAGATATGTATACAGATCCAGAAGAAAATCTTTCAAATGATGAGTTGGTTGATCGGATCGGCAACCGATGGAATCGCATAGACGGGCTTATGTCTTTTGTTGATGGAATAGAGGTAATGCCTGCCCAAATAAGCGCATCGGCTATAAGTAAAATTCGATTAGAACACGGTCCTTTATTGCCTCTCGTCGAGAGTCTTCTAGCGGCCTAAACTATTTCGGCCCCGTTATACACTTACGGCTTTATGAAAAAAGTATGAAATCAAGGATGCTTTTGCAAGCGCATGTAGCTATTTGTCTAGTAAGTCATTAATCAAGGCGTTTGCTCCCTTGAAATCATCAGAATATTCTGTAGTGTCCGGCAATTCTAGTGATTTAATCTTGTCCCATACAGATATTATTAACTTCTCCATATCCTTTTCTTCAGTTTCATTGAATTCAATTAATAGTGGAGGTACTGGATTACCTTCAGCGTCGGGTTCTACGAATTCCAGGCGCGCTTCGGCTACCTTGTAATTTTGCCAGGTGTGGCTTCCTTCAATCAAAAACTTATAGAAACACAACTGCTGTTTGTATTTTAGTAGCTTTACGCTGCGTCCCCATTTGGTGTGTGGTTTCCCTGTTTTAAAATCTACTATATTGACCGTTTTGGCTTTTTTATCAATTTCTAAGCGGTCAATTTTCCCACTCAAGTGTGCCTTGTCATTAAGCACTACCCCCTCTTTACGGAAATCTACCTCTGCCTTTGCATTGCGCGCAAACATCTCACTGGATGCTGGAATATATGTTTTCAGCGCATGTTGTCCTCTATTACGAAAATCATCGATGCGACTTTTCGGAATGTATCGATGTTCAAGTTGTCTATTGAATTCTTTTAATACTTTAGAAATTGGTACGCTAGACGATTTAGATAATTGGGTTTGATACCATTCCAGTGTCCCGTGAATTGCATTACCAAATTCCCCGTCCTCGCCTGGTGCTTGAGGAAAACGAAGTAAAGTTTGCAATAAAAATATCTCGGGTCCACCATATTCCATATCGATAAATGTATTTAAATGTGTTGGGCTCATTTGGTATTTTTCTAGACGAGGATTAAGCAGGCTTTTTAGATCAGCATCAAGTTTTAGATGACGGCTATGCCACATTAAATCTATATGTTTCACGGTTTCTGCTGTGTCAAACTTTGTAGACTGCACAGCCTGCATAGATTT
>CAZKAL010000021.1:9348-11397 GCA_964550995.1 uncultured Candidatus Saccharibacteria bacterium
TTGCTGATTCGTATCCTTCAATAAAATCTAGAAAATCTTGTGGCTCAAGAAGATGATCTTCCCCTGTCTGGTGGGCTCTTAAGTGCTCTCTGATTGTGCTGAGATTAGTCAACGCTTCGTAGTAGCCTAGAGGGTCGGCGTCTTTGTCTTTAAAATAGTACTCTTTTAACGGTGAGAGATAGTTAGTATCAGCATCTAGCTTAATCTCTGTACTACCAGTCAGGTAGTCCAGGACATACTCTAGGGGCTCTTGGGCGCTCTTTAAACCTAAAGCAAGGTAGAACATTACATGGGGCGCTAGAGACTCATGATCTAGAGCTATTTCTACCCAAGATCGGTCTTCCCCGCTCGTGCGGTAGACCCAATTTACATTCCAAATGCCCTTAACTGGGATTTGATAAAAATCCAAACTAAGAACTTGAGGCATCAGTTGATTCATTTTAATGTCGTCACCGTCGCGGGTTGCAATAACTAGCTGTACCATAGAACGAAAAGCTCGCATTAATGGAGACTGCAAGATATCTTCGCGCTTTTCATAGGAAACAGGCGTTTTGTTTGCTGCTAAAAACGGTACAAGGTTTTCAAGCAATTTGTGCTGTGGTGCTAGGACCGCGATATGACTAGCTGAGGTGCCAGACTTTATTAGTTTTTTAATCTCAGAGGCTACCCAAGAATTTTCATTTGCTTGTCCAGAGAACTCATGGCGCTCAATAATGGAGTTTTTAGGTAAGTCCTGGGCGCTAGCAGTAAGGGTTTTTTCTATTCCTTCGAGGTTGTGGTGCAGTCTTGATTCAATCTGACGAGCTATGTTGTGTGCCGTATGGATAATGTCGGGATGAGAACGGTAATTTTCTGTTAAGTTTACTACTTTTACATCCCTAAAACCTTTTTTAAATCCTAGCATATTACTAACCCGTGCGCCCTGGAAGGCGTAAATCGCTTGGTCGTCATCACCAACAGCAAATATATTAGGCTGACCTTCATTGACCGGATTGTCGGCTAGCTCTTTGACCAGCTCAAATTGTGCGGCATTGGTGTCTTGAAATTCATCAAGTAGAATAAACTGATATTTTTCTTGCAGGTTATACTTTAGCTCATTGTTTTCTTTCAAGGCTTGTAGTGTACGCAGGATCATATCGTCATAATCATAAAGTTGATTATCGACTAAAGATTTTTGGTATTTATCATATACATTGGCCAGCTCAGCAATACGTAGATGCTGATTTAGGTCTGTAAAACGAAATTGATTATCGCTATCACGCGTAAGCCAAGCATTTTTCCATGCTGTTAGAGGCTTTGACTTTCCAATTTCTGAGGCTTCGGTCATTGCTTGTTCCAGTTCTTCCCTTCCTAATTCTGCTAGACCATTGTTTCCGTCCAAAATAGCTAAAATCCCACTGAAAAGCTCCAGTGATTTCTCAGCAGTTGATGGAAATTTTTTGATTTCTGAGAGGTGTTCAGCTATTTTTGGGCTTAATTTGTTGACCTGTCTAATATTGTCATCAGCAAGTTGTCTGAGAGATTCAGGAGTATAGAGTCCGCGCTTTAGTTCACTAATTGTGCTAGAGACATTTTTAATATAGTGCTTGGCGCCGATTAACGGGCTTGAATACGGTAGCTTATTTATTATTGATTCTACAATCTGAATACGCTGTAAATCATCAATCGGACGCTCTAGACGAGTTTCTTTGCCAGTCTCCAGATTAATATTTTCAAAATATTCAGGGTAGCTTCTGATAATATCGCTACCAAATCCATGGTAGGTATTTATGTGCACGTCATAGGCGTCAGTACCGATCATCGAGCTTAATCTCTCACGCATATTTTGTGCAGCATTTTCCGTGAATGTTAAACACAAAATATTCTGAGCGTTTGCATCGGTTCTCTCTAGAATGTTTGCAATCCGTGCCGATAAAAGCTGGGTTTTGCCCGTTCCAGGCCCTGCTAGTACTAATAAAGGTCCATAGATATGATTAACAGCTTCTTGCTGTTTTTTATTTAGTTTGATTGCTCTCATATAACACTATTGTACATAATCTTCAATGAATT
>CAZKAL010000022.1:0-11296 GCA_964550995.1 uncultured Candidatus Saccharibacteria bacterium
ACGATAATTGAAGAAACATATGGCAGATCATCTGCATTCTTAGAATCAAACCTGAAGTAGAAGGCTATTACTGAAATAGTTATAATACATAAAAATATTAAAAGTTTTGTTGTGAAACTAAGCTTACCCCAAGTCTTTGTTTGATACCCCATTGCTTGAGAACTAGTGTAGTGGTTAATATGTAGTTAAGCAACTCGAACAAGGATGCCGGGTTGCTATAGGTTTATACTGACACCGGTCGTCTTCTGTTTATGGAGTTCAGGACTCGTGTATCTTTTAAGCATCTATTGGTGTTAACATAGCCAATTATGAATACCCCATAACCTAAAAAGGTTGATGATAATAGTAAACACAGTTAGTATATAAACATAAACAAAATGCGTACAAATAAAAGAATAAGAAAACTAATAGTTCAGTTCACTGAATATATGATATCTGGTGGCGCCTGGTTTTGGGTGGGTTATGGAGCCTTTGCGGTGTTGGACAAGGTATTTCATGTACCATTTTGGCCAACAAAGATCAGTAGCTATATTATTGGTGCCAGCATTAACTTTTTATTACAGCGTTTTTGGGTATTTAGACAAAAAGGTAGTAAAAAACAGCTTGGTGATGCGGCAAAACGCTACTATAGCTTGATGTTCTTTAATTTTCTACTAGACCAAGGAATTGTAGGTGGTTTAAGAGCAGTAGGTATAACACCTTACATTGGCCAGTTCATATCCAGTGGGTTTTTTACTGTTTGGAACTGGCTATGGTACAGCCTATGGGTTTTCAAGAAACACAAGCCTACTCACAAACACCAGCACTCACCAGTATTACACAGACATAAGAAAATTAGAGGAACAGTAAAAAGAGGTAAGAAGTAATGAGAGATGAAACTGGAAAAATGAAAAATGAGCGTAGTGTTCGTCCGACTAAGAAACAGTATGAGTTACTAGAATATTTGCGAAACTTTATAGCTGATCATGGCTACAGCCCGAGCTACCGTGAAATAATGCGTGGGTGTAACTATACGTCTGTCGCCACTGTCGCCCTGCACGTTAACAATCTTATTACCCGCGGGCATGTAATCAAGCGCAGTAAATCTGCCCGCTCTTTGGAAGTGGTTAGCAAGGTGAAGGAAAAGGAAAACGCTTCTAGTAACCACAAACACGAACTTACCAAAGAGATAGAGGCAAGGTTTAAAATTCTCGAAAAGGGGGCCTCACAGGAGGTATTGAACGAAATATACGTTTTGGTTGGTGCCTTAAAAATACTCGGTCATACCGAAGCTGCTCGAGCATACACTGCAAAAATCAACGAATACAGCTTTGATTAATTGACAGGCCCGAAATATCTATCACCAATCATACAATTTGGTTTCTGATCTCCGACTGTAAACCTAATATCGACAGACAATGTAGGGCTTAGTTTAATGTATGTAAGCTCAAACGTAACAAATTAAGTGATTAGGTGGTATACAATTAATCCATATGATTAAGCCTGTTTCAATGAAGACCTTGCGTTCTAGGCGTTCAATGTTTGTATTTATTTTTAGTCTAATATTGTTAATTCTACAGTTTAGCCCGATATATTCTGACAATAGTCCTACTCCTACTACAACAAATGATGTATTGTCTCTGAATGATGTATCAACAGAGCTCGCCCAAGATGTTTTAGATAGCCTACAAGTTAAAGGTAGAGCTCCTAAAACAGGATACAAAAGGTCACAATTCAGTGACGGCTGGGCTCAAATAAACGGCTGTGACGTAAGAAACTTGGTACTGCAAAGAGATTTAGAAAATTTAAAAATCGGTAATGATAACTGCACTGTATTAAGCGGGTCTCTTGATGACCCCTACACTGGTCAACAAATTAAATTCGTTAGAGGCAAAACAACAAGTTCTAAAATACAAATAGACCACGTAGTAGCGCTAAGTGATTCTTGGCAAAAAGGAGCGCAACAATTAAGCGAGGGACTGAGGCTTAAATTTGCAAACGATTCACTAAACTTACTGGCTGTAGACGGGCCGGCAAATCAGGAGAAAGGCGACAGTGATGCTGCCAGCTGGCTACCAAGCAACAAAAGTTATCGTTGCCGATATGTCGCTCGGCAAATTGCTGTAAAGCAAAAGTATAGTTTGTGGGTTACGTCAGCTGAAAAATCTGCAATGAAACGAATATTAAATGGTTGCCCAGGCCAACCACTTCCATTAGAAAGTAATAGCTAATGTTCATAAAGCGATACCATGCTTCCTGGCTAATCGCTATGGGGTCTCTTGGCATTCTGACTGGTGTTGTACTAGCTGTGTTTTTGGATGCAGAATATTTTTCTGGAGTTGAGTGGCTAATTGTGGGCTTAAGTTTGACGGTTTCGGCTATCATTAACCGTAGATTTCCAGCACTATTGCTACTACTACTGGCAGGTACTAGCTTTGGTTTATGGCGGGGCAGTAATGTAGTAAAAGAAATTTCAAAATACGATAATTTTTACGGCCAGTCAGCTAATGTAGAAGGCCGTGTGGCAGAAGATCCAGGAATTAGTAATGACGGAGATATACAACTACGTTTGCAGGATGTTTCTGTAAATGGGACCAAAATGACTGGGCAACTCTGGGTGAATACACCTGACAGAATAGAGATAAAACGTTCGGATACGGTAACCGTTGAGGGGCAATTAACGAAAGGTTTTGGGAATATCCCTGCCTCTCTATATAGGGCGCGTGTAGTTTCGGTTCTGCGTCAGGATTACGCTGATGTAGGTAGAGATGTTCGCGATTCATTTTCTGCAGGCGTCAGGGAAGCGATTCGGGAGCCAGAGGCTAGTTTAGCCACTGGATTTTTAGTTGGTCAGAAAACTGCACTGCCAGAAAAGTTAGACAATGAACTTCGTCTACTGGGCTTAACCCACATTGTGGTAGCTAGTGGCTACAACCTAACAATATTGGTACGTTTTGCCAGAAAGTTTTTTGAAAAAATATCGAGGTTCACTGCGCTTGCTGGAGCTGGGTTTTTAGTTTTTGGTTTTATGCAGGTTACAGGCTCGAGCCCATCAATGGCCCGAGCTTCACTTATCACAGGACTTAGTCTTTTGACTTGGTATTTTGGACGCAAAATTCATCCATTTGTATTGTTACCATTTACCGCCGCTATCACCGTAGTGATTAACCCCTCGTACGCGTGGGGCGATATTGGTTGGCTACTTTCGTTTACATCGTTTATTGGGATAATTATCCTTTCTCCTCTTTTGCATGGATATTTCTGGGGCGATCAAAAGCCTGGTCCGTTTCGCCAAGTAGTGCTAGAGACAATGTCTGCCCAGATTTTAACCCTACCAATTATTGCTTATATTTTTGGTCAATATTCACCGATTGCACTGCTTGCTAATCTATTAATATTACCGCTGATACCGATTGCCATGCTACTGACGTTTATTGCTGGTATATTCGGTGTTGTAGCGGTGAACTTCGCGCCGATTTTTGGTTATCCAGCAGAGATTGTGCTTAGGTACATGACTAGAGTTGTAGATGGTCTAGCCTCGTGGCCAATAGCTAGCTCAGAGTTACAGTTCTCAAAGACTGCTCTGGTCGTGAGTTATATAGGCTTGTTCTGGTTGATCATATTCTTGTGGCGCCGTACAGGCCATGAGTTTCGAGAATATAATGTTGTTGAATAAGGCTTACAGCTTGACACAGTACAAAGAAATATAGATACTACAAACATAAGAGGGTTAACTTGTGAAGTTATTTATATTTGGTTTTGTGATGGGGCTGCTCTATCAAGGAATATTGCCTACTGCCGTTGGTGCACTACCTAGTGAAAATGTTGTGATTGCTCAGGTTCAGACGGGTGGATCGGCCACTGGTACAACTGGAGAGGAATATATTCTTCTTTGGAACAATAGTACTGAGGACATTAATATAACAAATTGGTGTTTAAATTATAGCTCAGCATCAAATGGCGAAACATTCCAAAAAAAGGTCTGTGTTGAGCCTCCCGATGAACTGACAGAACTCTGGTTAAAGGCCGATGGGTTTGTTAGCTTTGCAACCCCACAATTTTTAGTAGTTAATCCCGATTTTAAATCAGATTTTGAATTTGGTTCTGGTTTTAAAGATAGTGGTGGTCATCTACAGCTAACTGATCCTTTGGGCCAGGAAATAGATAGATTAGGTTGGGGAGGAGCTGTGAACCCCGAGAAAATTGCATCAGACGTACAAGCTGCGGGGTTTGTTCTTAGTAGGGATTTTGAAGCAGAGAATGTTGATACGGATGTAAATTTAGTAGATTTTAGCTCAAAACTAATACAAAGCCCGATTATAAGTGGCTTGTATGAAAAAGAAATATTAGTAGATATGTTCCCCGATATAGACGGATTACAAACCGTATTGCCAGAGGGTTTTCTGCAAGATGAGGCTGGTGACTGCATGCTTGATTTTTGCCCTAATTTAGACGGCCTACAACTAGTAGCACCCGATGGATACGAAAAACTAGAGACAGAAGAAGATTGTACACTAATACCCCTAGAAGATTCTCCACTACTTGTGACAGAATTGTTAGTAAATGCTCCTAGTTTTGATAAGGGCCTAGAGTTTATTGAGATTTTTAATCCAAATGATACTCCGATTGAGCTGGCTGGATATAAAATACAATTGGGCTTAAGTTTTTCGAAGGAATATATTTTTAAAGAAGGTGTTATTAATCCTGGGGAGTATTTAACTTTTTCAGATATAGACACAGGTATTGTATTGCCGAACACTACAGCGTCCTCGATTAGACTTATTGCTCCTGCCGGAAACGTAGTAGGTGAAACTGGAGTTTATTCCAATGCTGGTGATGATGTATCGTGGGCTTTAGTTAATGATGTATGGATTTTCACTAACCAAATTACGCCAGGGTCGGCTAATAAACCGTATCTGGAACCTGCAGTAGATGAAACTCTAGGGGTAACTAGTGTTTTAGCACCATGTTCTGCTGGTAAATTCCGCAATCCCGAGACCAATCGCTGTAAAAACATACAACCTGCCGTATCACAATTAGTACCGTGTGCTACTAATCAATTCCGTAATCCAGAAACTAATAGGTGTAAAAATATATCTCCAGTTACTTCCTCACTCGTTCCGTGCGCGGCTGATCAATTTCGAAATCCTGCAACAAATCGATGTAAAAGTATCTCTACGGCTAGTTCGTCCCTAGTCCCATGTAAAGAAGGTCAGGAGCGCAACCCTGAAATCAATCGCTGTAGAAATGTAGCTGTTTTAGGGACAACTAATGACAATGGACTAGGAAATGTTACAGATATCGCTGTGCAATCTAGCGAAGGTCAGTTGAACTGGCCAATTATATTGTTGTCAATTGGTGGGACATTATCATATATGGCGTATGAATGGCGCTTCGAAATTCACAATAAAATAATTCAAATAAAAGCCTAGCGTGTTTTGAAACCTCTTTTATGTAAAACACGTATCGAAATCGGATTTAACTCCGAGTTAAATCCGATTTCGAACTTTATCTTTGAAAACATTGTAAAAAGGCATAACAGAAACGTTTTGTTATGCGTGAGTGACATCTATACAATGGTAGCTAATGATATTAAATATATTAATCCTTGTGGTGGCTTTAATCGGAGTTATCAAAGGAGCGGACTGGTTCTTGGGCGCAGCAGAAAAAGTAGGCGTAACCCTCCGGTTACCGCCATTTGTACTAGGGGTCGTTTTAGTTGGCTTTGGGACTAGTTTACCGGAACTTGCCACATCATTGGCTGCAGTTAATGACGGAGTTAACACAGTATCTATAGCAAACGTAGCAGGCTCTAATATAGCTAACATATTATTGATACTTGGCGTTACAACAATTATATTAGGAACAATAAAATTTGATAAAAACATAATAGATCTAGATATTCCACTTTTGATCGCAACGACAATACTATTTTCTCTATTGGTTTTTGACGGCGTGATTACTAGGGGAGACGGCGTGTTGCTACTGGTTGGATTTATCGGGTATATAGTTTACTCGCTCGGTTATAGAGAAGATAAAGAATATCATAAAGGCCTTATTAGTTTAGTAGCAGCTTTGTCTAAGAGGACGAATAAAAAGGTTGAAGAAAGCAAAAATATCATGGGCCCATTTACGGTGGTAGTACTGATTTTCTCCATTGTTTTATTGGGTGCTTCATCAAAATTTGCTGTAGATAGTCTGCTCAGAATTGTTGACGAGGTTAATATAGGTGTAGGCGTACTAAGTTTCTTTGCACTTGCTATAGGTACCTCTCTACCAGAGCTAGCAGTGTCAATTAAAGCACTTAGCAAAGGTCAAGGGGATTTAGTAATAGGAAATGTTATTGGGTCTAGTATGTTTAATATTTTGCTGATATCTGGGGTAACTAGCGTGATTAGCGAACAGACTGTAGATCCAAAATTGGTCGGATGGTTTATAGTCGGGATGCTATTGTCTGTGACTCTTATAATGGCTGGTAGTATATCGAAGCGGATACATATATGGGAGGGCATGATGTACATACTGATTTATTTAGCCCTTGCAAGTAAAATTATCCATATTTGAAGTTTATTTGAAATTTCCGTCAAAGATAATTTGAGTTGGGGATTCTATCTTAGTATTATTTTCCTGAGAGATTATAACTCTATTCAAATATGAAAAATCCTCTGGTGAGTTGAAGCTTAATGCATATTCAGTTGGGTCGACAGAATCTTGTTCTAATGATCCTAGCTGCACCAATTCTTCTCCGTCTAACCACGCTACATAGTTGGGGTCTTGCCCGCCACTAGAAACTGAAATTATTATTTCTAAATTAAACTTATTATCTTTAAACTCTCTGGATGCAACTCCATATTCGTTTTCTCCTATATTGGAACTAAGAGTAATCACGTTCCCTGCATCAAGGGCCGCCTGTACATCGGCGTCTAGGTTGGGGTCACTCGACAGTAGATTATTTATATCCGACAGTTGATTATCTATGGATTGTTGTTGGCTTACAGCCACCTCACGCTGAGTTGTAGCAATCATGTAACCCATTACGACAAGAATACTAACCAAAATCAATATTAATAAAGTCCAACCAATTCTTTGGATTGTTTTAGTGCTTGGTTTTCTTAGTGTCATTGTTGTGGATTCGTCTAGTAATGTTATCGCCTAGTTGATGTTCTTGTGTAGATAAGTATTGTGAGCCAATTCTGGTAAGGGCTGCAATAACTATTCCTACACCTAGTAGTATATATACTGATGTGAATATACGAGAGGCATCTGTGCTTGGACTTAAATCACCATATCCAACGGTTGTAAGTGTAGTAACCGAAAAATAAAAACTTTGCGCCCATGTCCAGTTTTCAATTACATGAAAAACCCAAGTCCCTGCTCCAATAAGAGTTGAGATAGAAAATGTTGCAGAAATGACCGATGTTCGAATTTTAGGCATGCATATATTGTAGCATTTGCTCTTAGTGTAGGAGTACAGACAATAATTATGAACAGGTTTGTGTTACATAATTTGTCCATTATAAAACAGTAGTATACTACAACCATAAACAATATAAGGGGGCAGAGATGGCTAAAAAAGTTGACAAATATCAAATGCCTATGTATGGGCAGTAGCGAGAATTTCACTAGGATTTATTTTCTTGTGGGTATTTGTCGATAAAATGTTTGGACTGGGTTTTGCGACCTGTCGAGCAAAAGACGGAGTAGTTTCTACTGTATGTGATGCAGCCTGGATAAAGGGTGGATCACCACAACTGGATTTCTTAAGTTCGGTACCAAAGGTAGCCCGCTAGAAAGCATGTTTACAAGTATGGCTGGTAACGCTTTTTGGGATTGGCTATTCATGGCAGGCCTACTTGGGATTGGTATAGCACTCGTTTTTGGTATCGGGATGAAAATTGCAGGATACGCGGGAGCATTATTGATGTTCTTCATGTTTATTGCAACATTCCAACCAGAAAATAATCCATTAATAGATGATCATATTATCTACGGATTAGTAATTATCGGACTTAGCAAATCAAACGATAGTCAAGTTCTAGGGCTAAAGGATTGGTGTTCAAAACAAGAAATTGTTAAGAAATACCCAATCCTGCAATAACAAACATAAACAAAAGTATTAAAAAGAGTCACAGATGTGGCTCTTTTTTAGAATGTCGTACTTACTATATAGGTGTATTACTTAAACGGGAAGTATGTTATCAATAACAATCAAAAGCGCCAATACTATAAACAAGATACCGACTACTAATTCCATGTGAGTTCTAGATATTCGGGTTGCTAGTTGTACGCCGACATTGGCGCCAATAATAACCCCTGGCACCGCAAATACCACAATCGACAATACGGTTGATAGAAGATCAGTCTGTGCTGATAAAATCAGTGAAACTACATAAAATAGAGCCGCCATAAGTGCTGAAGTCGCAATAAGCATAACTGAAGTACCAGATGCTCTACCAGGCTGCAAACGAAGACGCTCAAGAAAAGTATATTCGTTTACCTCACCTAATCCTGATGAACTTACTCCAAATAGACTAGCTCCTAATAACGAAGTAGTTTTATCTCTCGTTGACAAAGTAGTTAACGAAGCTTTGGTGTTTAAACTCTTGTTCGAAGTACGGTCTGGCCACATTACTGGTTTACACTTCTTCTTTTTTCGAAGAAATCGGTATGACAAGTATAAGAGAATACCGGCTAGGAGCAGTTCAATGATAGATTTTGAAATCACAAAACTTAAACTAAGACCAATTATCGTTCCTGTGATGGTATACGGAATAAGCTGGCGAACGATTGAGAAATCAACGCAACGTTTACGAATGTACCCAATGACTCCCGTCGTAAAGCCAAAAAATTCTATAAATAGTCCACTGGCAAGGGCGACCGCTGGTTCTAGCTTAAGTACCACTAGGAATAATGGTGTAAACATTGTGGCACCACCGATACCGCTCATCATAGCCACCGTAGCTACAACGATACCAACCGGAAACATGAACCAATAACTAGGATCAAAAGTAATCATAGCTGTTAGTATAACGCACCCACGATATTAATAGAGACAGTTGTTCCATTTTCGTGTTAGTTATGAGACTTTTTGTTTTCGTGAACTGCTATGAGTGCAAGCATTGGTGCCGAAAGGTATCTGACAGCAACATAAACCAATCCGATTAGTAACATTGTACTTAGTCCGTTATAAGGAAAACTAAGGTATGCGTAGATAATGAATGTAAGCAACAAAAATGATATTACAAGCTCTTCTTTTGTTGACTGAAGTGCGTGTTTGTATGATTGTGATGACTTGAATTTGCTCGTTCTAGTCCATTTAGCATCACCTGTTATAGCAGTACGGATCGAAGATAAGTAAATTACGTGAGTTAATGCAGATGTGGCTATGCTTTGCGATATTATATCTCGTATTCTAGCGCCTAGAGTCACGCGATAGAGTAAGAAGATTAACATATTTGTAGATATTATAGATATTGTTGCTGCCAGCCAAAGCTCAAAGGGTACTTTTATAATTTCATTATTGATGATCATCGTCGTTATAGTGGCGACACCGAGAAGTATTATTGGTAAACCTAAAGCGTTTAGTAAATTTCCCAAGCCATGATTTATGTGGAATAGTCTTTGGAAAAATGTAAAGTTTGCTTTTCCCCCTGATATACCGACAAAATGAGTGAAGTAATGACGAAATTCTTGGACTGGCCCAGCTGTCCATCTATAACGTTGTTTCTTGTAGCCCTCAAACGAGTCGGGGATAAGTCCTCTTCCGTATGTTTTACCGACGTAAATAGATTTATACCCTGCATCATGAATTCTTATGGCAAGTTCAGAGTCCTCGGTAACGCACCATTCCGACCATCCACCTGCTTCTTCGAGTGCTTTTTTACGAACTAAGCACATTGTACCTACTGTTATGCCTGCGTCTCGTTCGTTTAGCCCTATCATTGCTGAGTGGAAAAATAGCTGGTATTCCCAGTAGCACATTTTAAGAAAACTATTGTTCTGCCAATCGCGGTAATCGTGTGGTGTTTGAACAAATCCTACTTTCGGATTCTGAAAATATCCGACTAGCGAAGACAGGAAATTAGCATCAACTTGGTAGTCTGCATCAATTATTGCGAGGACTTCAGCCCGCGGGTCAATCCGTTTATGTATTAAGTTTAGGGCTCCGCCTTTTGCACCAGAGACTTCCATTTCATGCATAAAGCGAAACTTTTCGCCTAAGCTTTCACAATAATCTTTCACAGGCTGCCATAGGTGTAGGTTTTTTGTATTGTTGTCGATAACGATGACTTCATAATTGTTATAGTTAATTTGACTGACTTTTCTTAATGTCTCGATCACAACATCAGGTGGTTCGCTATAGGTTGGTATGTGAATGGATACAAATGGCTGGTATTTGTGCCAATTTCTCGGGAAGGGGTGTCTTGGTCGGTTCCAGTGGTCTCTTGTTAGGACATCATATACCTCGAATAATCTCAGATAATTTGAGGGTAGGGAAATTACAAGAAACGGGACAGAGGATAACAACAATATTCTAGTCGTATTACTAACGTCCAAACTGGTAAAGAAATCTATCCCCCAAAGCAAGCCAACGAATGTTGCTGATACTGTTCCGATATAGAATATATGACCAGTAAATGAGTAGCTTTTATTAATCAATCTCTGTATTAACGAAACCACTGATCCTATGATAGCCCATACCAAAAAGGTAGAGGATAGACCTTGCTGATTATTAAGGGTAACTAGGAGTAATGGGATACAGAGGCCAAGAAACGTAGCGATTTCTAGTGTGGTGTTTGATTTTTTTAGATAAAAGCTCTTTATGAGCAACAACGTTAGTACAACTATCATCAGTAAGCTTCCAGAAATTAGTAAGTTACCTAAAAAATCAGAATAATCACGCGTGTTTTGAATACTTTCGGGATAAAACAAGTAAATACTCAATGCTGAACTAACTGCGAGGATTGAAAACAGCATAATAGTTATAATTTCAGAGTAACCCGCAGTTGTTGAAGAATGAGACTGCTGATGTCTTTTCCTGAAAATTGGTACAGTATCTAAAATAGGGGCAGTTTCGGCAAAAGTACGAGCTGCTTTTTTTATAGATTTCATCGCTAGTATCTATTATCTCACAGTTTGGACCTCAGTACATTTCAAATAAATAACGAAGGTTAACAATTATTTACAATTCTTCAGTCACAGTAATATTTACTGTACACACTGAACACGGTTCTCTTTGTTAGCGGGTTGAGCTGTGAACGGGTTACGAACAATTATAGTTTCGCTTAACTGAATTTTCTACCCCAAAGAGCCATAG
>CAZKAL010000023.1:0-11078 GCA_964550995.1 uncultured Candidatus Saccharibacteria bacterium
CGTCCTAACTCCAATCATATATAACCTCAAAAATTTCTTATATCTGCAAGATTTGATAAACTTGTGGTAGAGTTTAATTATAAGTTTGTTAAATAACACGAAAAGGATAGATATGTCACATGAAGCTATCGACAGCAGCACGCCGCCAAACCCAGACGGAGATAATAATTTTGATTACAGCGCTGAGGAAAATATTGGAACTTTCAGATTTGATAACGAAGTTCAATTTGAGGTCGACAATGCAGTTATAGATGAGTGTAATGACGACCCTACTGGACAAAAATCTGAATCACATAAAAAATTCATCGGTAACCAAATACAGGAAATATTGAACTATCTAAATGATCTTTCTGAAACCACTACTTCAGGTGTTAATGCCCAAACGCTAATCCTACAAATGCTCCTTTTTGTACACCACAGGAATAGTATTGACCCGAAGTCTGACGATTACGATGTTATTACTATGAAACTCAACAAAATGTATGGAAGCCTGCCAGATGAAATAAATTACATAGAAAATGATGGAAATGATGGGAGCCATAAATATAATAAAAAGTCCTTAGTTGGTCACTATCTATCACTAAACCTTACCTTAGACGAAATAAGTCAATCACTCGGTAACTAACATAGTTGTAAATTATCTGTTTGACCGCAAGGTAACAGATATGTATAATATGTTTTGATTATGAAGAAAGATATACACCCAAAGAATTATCGTTTAGTTGTTTTCGAAGATTTAAACGACGGCACTAAAATACTCACTCGCTCAACAGTAGCATCTGAGGAAACTACAAAATGGGAAGACGGCAACGAATACCCTCTTATTAAGGTACACATTTCAAGCTCGAGCCACCCCTTCTATACCGGAACAGAAAAGCTAGTAGACATCGAAGGTCGTGTTGATAAGTTCGAAGCGCGTAGAAAAGCAGCAGCAAAGGCTAAAGAAGCTAAAGCCATCAAATCTGCAAAACCTGCTAAAGAAGACAAAACCGCAAAGAAACCCGAAGCAACAAAAATCGGCTAGGACACGAGATTTCTACAATTTGCCAGCAAACAGCCCTTAGCCCCGCGTTCAGGCTACGAATACTTCGTTGAGACTTTTATTCAGACATAAAAGACAAATCTCCTTTTAACTATTATTTATCCCATTTTTGACCGCAAAAACGGAATCCAAAAACTCCCAGCATTAACTGCGATCGTGATTGAATCCAAGCCACCAGATACAAACTGCGCCTAAGAATGGCAAGCATCCCAAAGTATAGTTCTTTATCTGCAGACTTTGGGCAGGCTTAGGCTTTATTCAGTTTGTATCTGATTGACCTCATCAGTCTGCAGGTGCTGGACTTAGCTTCAGAAGATACAATATAGCTCCGTAGCTACCTAGCCTCACAAACTAATGAAGCCAATTAGCCCAAAGCTGAATAATGGCAGAAAACCAATCCAAAAATCTGTAGATATATATTATATTTTTGGACGCCCGAGCATTTTTTCTGCCCAGTTTTTAGGTGGTATATGGTTTCAGTCATGATTTATGCATTAGGCTACGGGGTTTTGCATACTTTTCCCCTGCAGGAAAAGTATGAAGTGTGTTTTATTAGATTTAATCTCAGTGATACTTCCAGTACACAAGGTATTGAATGTAATCTCAATGTTTTTGCTCCTCATTTGCCGACCCAAAAATTAACTAGTACTGTTAACTGACTACTGTAGACTGTATACTATTTATAGAAATGGAAATTAATGAATACAAAACCGAGCTATCTGAACTTCAAGCTAAGCTTGAGGACCCTTCTTTTTATAGTTCAAAAAAATATCCCGGTGTGGCAAAACGAATTGCCGAGATAGAGAATTTACTGGATCTAAACAACAAAAAGTCTGATTTAGAAAAACAGGTAACAGAGGCCGAGCAAATGGCCAAAGGCTCTGATGAACTAGCCGAGCTAGCCAAAGCAGAACTAGAAGATCTTAAATCTAAGATCCAAGATCTAAGATCCAAGATCTCTGAGCTTTTGATACCCAAAGACCCAAACGCTGACAAAAATTGTATTATTGAAATTCGTGCTGGTGCTGGTGGAGATGAAGCATCACTTTTTGCGGGTGAATTATACAGAATGTACGTTAAACACGCTGAATATACTGATTATAAAACAGAACTTTTAGGCGATAGCCCCTCAGAAGTCGGCGGGTATAAGGATGTTAGTTTTAAGGTAAAGGGTGACGGTGCGTACGGACATTTTAAACTAGAAGCTGGAGTTCACCGCGTACAGCGTGTACCAGCAACCGAATCACAAGGACGAGTACACACGTCTACAGTAACTGTAGCCGTACTACCAGAAGCTGAAGAAACAGATCTAGAAATCAATCAAGATGACTTACAAATTGACACTTATCGAGCAAGCGGACATGGTGGGCAATCGGTAAATACAACAGACTCCGCTGTCCGTATAACACATGTTCCAACGGGAATTGTTGTAACCATGCAAGATGAAAAGTCGCAAATAAAAAACCGTGATAAAGCTATGAGTATATTGAGATCACGCTTACTACAAGCAAAAATAGATGAAGAAAAAGCCAAAGCCAGCGCCGCGCGCAAAAAGCTAATTGGCTCTGGTGACCGCTCAGAAAAAATACGCACCTACAACTTCCCTCAAGATAGAATTACAGATCACCGTATCGGCTACTCACGCTCAGGCATTCCCCAAGCCTTGGCTGGAGATATCGACGACCTAATCCAAAAACTCAAGAAAGCCGAATCAGAAATCTTAAATTCAGAATCAAAATCATGAACTTATGAATATTAAACAGTGGCTAGAAATAAGCAACAACAAGCTTAAGCAAAGCGATATCTCAACACCCTTATTAGATTCCGAGGTTCTTCTTGCAGATGCGCTTGAAAAAGATCGCTCGTGGATTCATGCTCACCCAGATTTCAAGCTTACTAAGAAACAAATAAATTTACTTGATGAACAAATTAGAAGACGAGCAAGACACGAACCACTAGCCTATATCCGTGGAAAGCAAGAATTTTACGGAAGAGATTTCGCCGTATCGCCCGACACGTTAACCCCCCGCCCCGAAACAGAGACCATGATTGAACTTTTACTAAAATATATTAAAGATTCAAGATTCAAGATTCAAGATTCATTAAGTATAGTTGATATAGGGACCGGCTCCGGTAATATCATAATAACCGCAGCCCTCGAGCTCACTCAATTATCAGATATTAATTATCAGATATCATACTATAGTCTAGACGTCTCGCGACCAGCACTAAAAATAGCCAAACAAAATGCCAAAAACCTAAAAACAAAAGTGGGTTTCCAGTCCTATGATCTTATGAGCCAACCACTCACACCTCACCTTTCACCTCGTACTATTATTCTAGCTAACCTTCCCTATGTACCCAATAACCACGAAATTAACAGAGCTGCGAAGCATGAGCCAAAGCTGGCCATATTTGGTGGTAAGGACGGCTTAGACTATTACCGAGTGCTTTTCAAAAAACTAAATAATACAGTTAGCCATGTCTTAACTGAAAGTTTACAAACTAAACACAAAAATTTAACAGAGATTGCAAACAAAAGTGGCTACAAATTAAAATCGTCACAAGATTTGATCCAGGTTTTTGTAAAAGAATAAGACACTAAAATAACTCCCCTACACCGCGTTTAAAGTTACGTTGTACTTAGCTTCATTCGAACTCTGATTTAACTCGGAGTTAAATCGGAGTTCTGTTAGTTTTACAAATGTATAAATGAACTACATACCCGTCATAAGCAGGCACCCACCTATAACCTATTTTACTGATCTTTTGCAGCTTCCAGCACGACTTGTAGAATCTTTTCTTCTCCGTTACGCAGAACCTTAAGCTCTACTACATCCCCTACTCGTTTTTTTCCTAAAACACCAACGATACTAGTTTTTTCATCAATTTTTGTACCATCTATTTCTATAATAATATCCTCGTCTTTCAGGCCTGCTTTTTCAGCTGGACTGTCTGCAAATATAGAAGACTGGGTATCCGTACCCTTAGGAATATAGGCCCCACGCTTTACGGGCAAGTCCAAATTAAATGCAATATCGTCTGTGACAGGAATGTATCTTATACCCAAATACGGCCTTACCAATTTTCCTTCTGCTAAAACAGTTTCTACTAAACCCTTTACGTCATTAATAGGAATTGCAAAACTAATATTATCCGCTCCAGCTGTTGCAACATTTATTGCAATAACCTCACTTGCTGAGTTTACGAGTGGCCCGCCTGAATTTCCGCCGTTTATTGCTGCATCCGTCTGGAACAAATTTTGAAGAGGTTCTAAACTAGATCCATCGTAAGCTTTTATGTCACGCCCAAACCCAGAAATAATACCGCTAGTAACAGTATTTTGAAACTGTCCCAAGGCATTTCCAATAGCCACAACACTATCCCCAACTTCTACATTTGACGAATCTCCTAGAACTGCTGGAACAAGTTCTAAACCTGATGCATCTGTAATTTTCAGAAAGGCAACATCTATAGGATCACTTTTATTTGTTCTGCCTACGACTTTTACATCCTTTACCTCAACCCCACTAGACAAAGTAATTGATACTTTTGACGTACCAGTTTGTACAACGTGTCTGTTAGTTATAATTAACCCGTCAGAAGATAAAATTATTCCAGTGCCTGCTGACTGTTGTTCAGTCTGGCGACCAAATCCGAAAAAGTCCTGCGAAACACTAACAGATGTAACATTAACAGAGACAACGCTTGGGCCTACATCATTAGATATAGTACTTATCAGATCACCTTGTGTATTAATTATTTCTCTTTGCACACTCGTTTTATTGCTATTAGTTTGCAGATTGTTAGCTCTTGATCCAAACCATCCACCAAAAAATCCAGCAACAATTGCAATCATTACTAGCAAGATACTCTTAAAATGGTCCTGCTTTTGTTGTTGTTTTTCCTTCTTTCTAGCCATAATGAACTCCTCTTACCTCTATATTATATCCCCACTCCAGTCTGAAAATACAAGAATAAACATTACAATAGCTATCATTAGACCGACAAACTGTCTGCGCGTGCCTTTTTTTAACTTATCAGTATGTTGTAAATAGTAAAGAGATGCCATCCCGTAGCCTATAACCGTAAGGATTATAGCAGGTTGTGCAACTACTTTATAAAACAATAACCAATGGGCTGTTAACCATGTTAGTGATGCGCTAAAGAAAGCCCAAGTATACGCGCTTGCTCTAGCCATGGCTTCATCAAACGCAGTTAGAAAATGTCTGGCACAAAGATATGTTACACCCCATACAACTAAAGTTAGCCACGTCGCGCTGGATTCGTTCCAGACCAAGAACACCGCTGTAAGAGTGACGGCTTGCGCAACTAGCGACTGAACTCCGACCCAAACCGGAGTTGACAACGGCTTTAAAAAAAGTAACCACGCAGTATATAAGGCAACCCAGACAAGTTGTATTGCCTGTACATCTGTTGAACTCATGAATACAATCATTGAAAGCCCTACAAAAATATCTACCGCGTTTGCTCTAATTATTGCAGGCCAATGACGTATTTTTACAGCAAACATACGCCACTTACTAAGTAATAAAAGTGCGACTGCAACAGATACAAAATCTTCTCGTAGACGAACTAGTACATACAAGAGGGATGGCAACACTGCTGTAAAAATGATATGCAAAAACGCAGCAAATCTTCCAGCAGACTTAATTTTGCGTCGTTTTAATAGCCTCATCTTTACCTATTATTATAACAAAGTCTGCCGTCTCGTTTGTCGGTAATCCGTCAACAGAAAAGTTTGTTGAACTTACACCAAGCCTTTTTTCTAAATAGTTATTTGTATATCTGTTCTGACCTAAACTAAGATCAATCAGCTTTGTTTTTTCGTAATCCGCTGTTGGCGCATTATCTACTAATACAACGTTATATCCATACGATTTAAGCTCTTTTTCTTTAATGGTTGCAATTCCTGCTACTGTAGTACCGTTTAATATAACAATCCGTGAATCCTCTTGTTTCAAAAATGGATCACGCAGTGTATTTCGAACAAAATCATGAATATCACTATATTGATATAATCCTTCGGTTGGGATAACTATAGACTGACTATCCATAAAATCAGTTTTCACAAGTAATGGATCACCCGCCAGTTCAACAGATAATATGCGATCTTGCGGAATGTCTCTTCCAATCTCATAAAGACGTTTTATCTCGTCTATTCCGTTCAAATCAGTACGGACATTGTCCCCGAATGTGTTTAGTAGATCAATAACTTTCAACGGATTGGAAAAAGTACCGGCACTTAATACTTTATTTTGTAATGCTAAGATTATCTCTCTTTGCCTCTCAGTTCGATCAAAATCACCTCGAGCACTACCCTTACGAGACCTTGCGTACAATAACGCTCGCTTCCCATCAAAAGTCTGTAGACCTTTATCTGCAACAAGTGGATTACCATCTAACAACCAAGCAACTGTCCAGTCGTAAAGTGGCTTTTCTACGTTGATTGTTAGACCTCCTACTGTATTTATCGCATCCTCGAATGCTTTAAAATTGACCATTACATAATAATTTATAGGTACGCCTAAAACTTCGCTCACATTTTGTTTTAGAGCGCTCAAGCCAGCATCTTCTGCTGCTTCCAGGTCTGCATCAGTTTCACTACCTTTCGCCAAACGCGCTTGTTTGGCATTCGAATAAATTGCATTTATTTTAGTTGAATGATAATTAACATCTTTAACATACATATCGCGCGGCACACTTAAGAGTGCAGCCTCATTTTGGACTGGGTCAATACTAGCAAGCAAAATTGTATCTGTTAGGTCTGGAGCAGTCTCTCCAGGACCACCTTTACCTAGTATCAAGATATTGATTCTACCGTCTCCCTCGCCGTTTAGAAGAGATGGATCAACATTTTTCTGTAGTGCCGCAGCTCCTTCACCATTCCCTCTGAATATTTGATTAGTCTTAATATACCCATAAGCAAAAAGTGACCCAACTGCGAGCACTAGAGCAACGATAGATACAGCAAAGCCCTTTACTAGCCTTCTGCGAAGACTTTTCTTTTTATGTGATTTCTTATTGCGTCGATACCATCGTTTTTTTGGCTCGTCGTCTATATTTAGGTCAAACGCACCTGCCTGTGTGCTTAGCTCTGAATAACGCGTATTAAAGCCTTCATTCTGTGTACTCAGTTCACCTACATCGCGATTTTTTTGCATATTATCTCTTTTAGGGCTGTAGTTTCTTGAAAAACGCTTTCGAATATCCCCTTGCGGCTCATCAAGAGAAGTAGAATTAGGAATAAATCCGTCCAATGTACGTGAACTATTTTTCTTTCTTTTAGATTTATCGAAATTATTCATGTTACAAGGATATATTATACCGTTTTTTATACTTAAGAGTAAACACTAAAACTTTCGCAAAATTGCTATACAGTGGTGTATGCTATAAGCTACATGAACCCTTTTAAGAGAAAACAACAATCGTCTGAATCTATGCCGACAGAGTCTCCTGTATCAAGACATGAGAAGAAAAGAAAAAAAGGTTTAAACAGTATATCTAGTACTGTTGTGCTA
The DNA here is from genome assembly GCA_964550995.1 of uncultured Candidatus Saccharibacteria bacterium. GTDB lineage: Bacteria > Patescibacteriota > Saccharimonadia > Saccharimonadales > SZUA-47 > CAZKAL01. The sequence continues at coordinate 7,585 of CAZKAL010000023.1, forward strand.
TTGATAGCTGCTCCGCTACTGGCAGTCTTTATAACTTCGCATGTTTTTCATTCTTATGAAGTAGACGGTCATAGCATGGAAACAACATTGCATAACGGTGACAGATTAATTGTATACAAGCTTCCAAAAACCATTTCTAATATTAACGGCAGTACATACATGCCCTCAAGAAGAGATATTATAGTATTTGATCGCCCGATACAGTTATCAACTTCAAGTAACATAAGCCATCTTATAAAACGTGTTATAGCCCTGCCCGGAGAGCGTGTAGTGGTTAAAGATGGCAAGGTAACCGTGTTTAATGCTGAATCGCCTGAAGGCTTTAACCCTGACGATAATCAGGAATACGCAAAAGACATTACCACTACACCAGGTAACGTTGATATAACCGTTGGTCAAGGCGAGGTGTTTGTTATGGGGGACAATCGCACCAATTCATTAGACTCAAGAGTATTCGGAGCGATCAATACTTCTACTATAGTTGGTAACGCAACAATTAGGTTTTTACCTACGAGCTCGATGCGTAAATTCTAGTCACTTTTATTTTTCTAGTTGAAGCAATATTTTTTCTAGCTCATTGTCATTATTGTATGGAATTTGCAGATTCCCACCACGTTTTTTTGTAATGATTTTAGGCGATAATCCTGAGCTCTTTCTAATTTTCCCAAGCCTAGTGATAACAGCCCTAGACATTGCCATGTTCGTGGCCTTTTCGGGACGTATTTTATGCTTCTTCACAAAGCTTTCCGCTGCTCTAACAGAAAGCTTCTGAACAATTATTTTATTCAGTAGCTCAAGTTGTAGTTTCTTATCTGTTCTTAGCGCTAAAATTGCCCTGCCATGACCCTCAGAAATCTTGTTTTTTTGAAGCGCTTCTATAGCTTCTTGTGGTAGCTGTAATAGACGAATAATGTTACTCACTGTGGTTTCAGCTTTGCCTAGTTTAGCAGCAATTTGTTTTAGCGATAAACTAAACTGGTCTCGTAATCTAACTACGGAAATTGCCTGCTCCAATGGCGAGAGATCTACGCGTTGAACATTTTCTACTAGTGCAATTTCAAGCTCTTCGAGTTCCTCATGATTTCTAATAATGACTGGTAGCTTTTTTAGTCCTGCAATCTTTGCTGCACGGTATCGTCTTTCACCTGCGACTATACGATATTTGTTCGCTTTTGGAGTAACAACAATTGGCTGGATTATCCCGTGCTGTTTTATTGAAATAGCTAACTCTTGAAGCGCCAATTCATCAAATTGTTTTCGTGGCTGATCAGGATTTGGTATGACTTTAGTTATTTCAATATTCTTGATTTGCTCGCCTGGTACAGCAACATCTTCGACTACAAAATCTGTAGGAATTAAGCTCTCAAATCCTCTACCTAGACCTATTTTACTCATCTTTTCAGCACCTCCTTTGCGAGATTTTTATATGCTCTGGCACCTTTTGACCATTTATCATGTTCAAATACCGTTTTCCCATAACTCGGTGCTTCGGCAAGCCGTACATTACGAGGAATGTAGGTGTCAAAAACTAGCTCACCAAAATGTTTTTTAACTTCGTCTACAACTTGCGACGATAGCGTGTTACGTCTATCAATCATGGTCATTACGACACCTAATAATTTTAATGTCGGATTTAACCCTTGTTGCACTAGTTGGATAGTTTGCATCAATAAACCTAAACCTTCAAGAGCATAAAACTCCGTTTGTACTGGTATTAATACGCTATCAGCTGCAACCAAAGCATTAACGCTGAGAAGTCCAAGTGAAGGAGGACAATCAATGAATATATAATCAAATGAGAGTTTCTCTAGTACTTGTTTTAATACAGACTCCCTAGACATTACAGATACTAATTCCTGCTCTGCAGCAGCCAAAGATGGTGATGCTGGTAATAATCGTAGGCCTTCTACTCTTGTGTCGATTATGTTGTCACTTACATCAGCACCCGATATAAGCACATCATATACCGACGTATTGATCTTATCTTTGTCTATACCAAGTCCACTAGTAGCATTTGCCTGTGGATCAAGATCTACGACAAGAACAGATTTGCCTTGACTAGCTATTGCTGATGCAACATTAATAGTTGTGGTGGTCTTTCCCACACCACCTTTTTGATTTAAGATTGCTATAACTTTTCTCATACTTTATTCCATTCTATCATTTTATCGCCTTTCTATCGTTAACCATGTTTCATTTGCAATTGAAGTACTCGTTCCGCCTGAACCGTCCCGGGCACACATTATTTCTACATATTCATTTGGTGTAGTTGTCTGGAAAAGAAATCCTGCAGTATTTGTACCGTTATTGTCAGTAGCGCTTCTTAAGTAGGAATAGGATCTACTCTGATTAATGATAGTCGTTCCATTCAGTCTTGCTTCACATCTTGCAGTGATTCTTCCATTGCCACCATTGATGCTACTTACGTTGTAATCTAGCCTATACCATCCAGCGTTATCTAGAGTTATTTGATTATTGTTAATAACGGTGTCGTGTGTATATCCAATAGATTTTGTTGTTTCTGCTCCAAATGGAATTGCTGTTGCAGTCGCTGCATTTAGATTTGTACCACCAGTGTTATCGTAAACTTGAATTACAACAGGTGATGCATCCTTACATGAAAATGTACTGGAAACTGAATCCCACTGCAATACATCGTATAGTCCATTACAGTTTACTAATCCCGCTCCGGTAATTTTTCCAGCAATGTTTACATCCTGAATTGTTGTTGTGCCTGTAGATGTATCTACCGTAAAGTAGCTAGTTCCACCAGTATTTCTGATATCTAACGCTGTTGAGGATGTGTCTTGAATTTGGAGAGAACCAGTATTTGCAACTGTAAATACTGCCCCACCATTTTTCTGCAGTGCGATAATATTTCCTGAGGCTCCAGTTTTGTTAATTGCTAAGGTATCATTCAGTGAGCTATCTGTTGTAAATGCTCCTGTGGCATAAGTTAGGAATCCACAATTCATAGAGTTCTCAAGACAAATTGTACCTGTAGCATCAGGTAGAGATACCACTCTTGCTCCTGTTACTGCAAGACTATCAAGTACCACACTGTTGGAGTTCGTAGAGTTTAAGAACGTTATATTTCCATTATCGGCCGTTGATCTTCCAAGCACTAATCCCCCTGTTGAGTCAAATGAACTGACAGTATTGCCCGATACATCTTGAAACTCTAGTAAGTTCGCAGTTTGTGATATAACTCCTTGTATTACTAAGCCTTTATTTGTTGCTGCGTCTGTAGACACGATGGCCTTAGCCAAAACGTCAGGTGTAGAAGGCGCACCAATTGCAAGTAAACCATTTGCCGATAGATCGCTGTTAGTCGATAAGTTACCAATAAATGTAGCATCGCCTGTTGACGTAAACGATAATGCTAATGAATTGTTTGTGATAACACTAATTCCAAATGCATCTGTTGTACCTAGAACCGCTGTGCCAGAAAATGCGTTTCCACCTTGGTTAAATGAAGTTCCTCCACCTCCGCC
>CAZKAL010000024.1:0-10893 GCA_964550995.1 uncultured Candidatus Saccharibacteria bacterium
CGTATTTTGCTTAGTTCTTCTTCAAATGGATAATGATGTGCTGGAGTAAGCCCATCAACTACTGCATGAGATAGCCAAGCTGCATCAAAAGATGCGTGTTCTAAATTTCCATGCTTTAAATGTCCAACAAGATCATTGTAATGATTTCGAATAATACTTAAGAGTTCTGTGTCTTCAGCATCAAAAGGGTCATAAAAGTGCCATGGTTCGTCTTGGGCTGGTGATTTAATCTTAATTCCATCTGGACCATTTTTTCCTTCAAAATGAAGGATATTTCTCTTACTAGGAAAACCTTTTGCATCATTCGTAATTTCACGCAAAAAATTATGCGCAACACGATCGACTTTTTGGTGTGTACCAAAAATTGCTCCTGAGAAATTTGTCATTGTAGTTCCTGCCCACATAATTGACGTTTCGCTTAATCAAGACAAAACTATGTTTTTTCTTGACACTCCGACAGAGATATATATCCCTGTTCGGGTTGCTCTTTTTCCTTTCAGTCACAAGTTTACCGTTTGCCAACTTTATGGCCCGGTTCCTATTACTTGCTAGTTTAATTTAAGTTTGTAATTACGCGCAAAGCATCCACTCGCGCTTTCAACTTAGGATATTGTAACAGGTTTTCGTTTTTTCTGATAAATTCTTCTGCTGATGCCCTTGCTTCTTTAATCAGTTTGATGTCTGTAATTTTCGCTACTCTCAAGTCTAGAGCGCCGTGCTGGATTGTGCCGTATATCGCTCCAGGTCCGCGTAGGTCTAGATCATATTCTGCAAGCTTAAATCCATCGTTTTCATTTTCTATTACCCTTAGCCTTCTACTTACACCACCGTTTTCAGTAATCACTAGATAGCATTTACCTGTTATTTGACCTCTACCAACACGACCGCGAAGTTGATGTAGCTGTGCTAGCCCAAACCTATCTGCGCCTTCAATAACCATAATAGTCGCGTTTGGAACGTCAACTCCTACTTCAATTACCGTTGTAGATACCAAAACATCATATTTTTTCGCTACAAAATCTTGCATGATGGCATCTTTTTCATTAGATTTGAGCTTTCCGTGTAAAAGCCCAACGCTATAGCCTTTATACCAAGATTTAAGCTGTTTATGTATTGCTTTTACGCTGAGTGAACGGCCTGTGCTTATGTCACTTTCTTCAATCTGTGGACACACTACAAAAGCTTGCTGGCCTTTGTCTATAGTTTGTTTGATTAATTCATACAACTCTTTTCTTTGCTCTGGCTGAAGTACTTTCGTAACTGATTTTTTACGTCCTTTCGGCATCTGAGCAATTACCGATACATCCATCTCGCCGTAAAGAGTCAACATAAGACTACGTGGTATAGGAGTGGCTGTCATATTCAAAATATGGGGCATTTTTTTGGCTTTACCTTGCAGTTTTTTTCTTTGTTCTACGCCAAACCTGTGTTGCTCGTCTATAATTGCTAGACCCAAATTCTCAAACGCTACTGATTTTTGAAAGAGAGCATGTGTCCCGACAACTATTTTTGCTTCACCATCAGCAATCTTTTTGTAGGCGTTTTCTTTTTGACTTTTACTCATACTACCTGACAGAAATACAACTTTGTCAGCTAGTGCCTTTGGCAAAATTGACTGGATAGTGTTGGCGTGTTGGTTGGCCAGAAGCTCAGTAGGTGCCATTAAGGCTACTTGCATACCAGAAGTTGCCACGTTCACCATTGCAATCGTAGCCACAACAGTTTTTCCTGAACCAACGTCACCCTCGACCAGCCTATTCATCGGGCTACCATTAGTCATATCTTGCAGTATCTGCCAGGCGGCCTTGCGTTGGTCATCGGTTAGTTTGAACGGCAGTGATTTTACAAAATCTATTACAATATCTTCTTGAAATGGAACATGCTCAGCTTTTTCTAAGGCATAGTCATGTTTATTAAGTGCGCTGGCTAAGCTCATTTCAAATAATTCATCAAATCCAAGCCGTCTCCGTGCTAGAGTAAGAGACTGCAATGTTTCAGGAAAATGCATTGTGAATAACGCTGTTTTTCTATCAATAAGCTTTCTGTCGTCAATCAACCACTTGGGTAGTGTTTCCTGAGGTAAATTTTTATCGAAAGCGTATTTAGTGAACCTTCTAATTTGATTTGAAGTAATCCCCTTGGTTAATTTGTACTGGGGTACAAGTCGTGCCGTATGAATTGGGAATTTTGATACAAGCTCGCAAACCGGATTCGTTATTACTAAATACTTATAATTGCTAGCATATTCTCCACTAAGGTAGTACTCGGCATCTGGATTAATACTGTTGGCGCGATACGGTTGATTGAACCACATTACTCTAGCGCTTCCCGTCTCGTCAGTTACTAGCGCTTCAGTAATATGCAGACCTTTTTTTGAATAGCGTTTTTTTGTAACTCTGATTTTAGCTTTGATTGTAACTTGACCTGGGCGCAGCTGTTTTATTGGGATGACGTGAGAATAATCGTCGTATCTTCGAGGTATGTTTTCGATTAAATCACCTACAGAATTAAGCCCCAATTTGCTCAATAGCTTAGCTGAAGCCTCGCCCACACCCTTTAGTTTCATAATATCCATATAGATATTATTACATGATTGATTTAACTTACTCTACTTCAATTATAAATCTAGCATTTACACAGCCACTGCATGCAAGAAAGCCGGCTTCTGTTCTACTGCCAGGAGTTTCTATCTTTATCGGACAATCTTCGGGTGCTCGGCTAATAAGATCTACTCGAGATTCATCCCATACAACTTCTTGGCCAATTGGCGACACAGCTGCACCATTACCAAAATCACGTACTACATCATTGTCCGAAGCAGCTTCACACATTATTGCACTTAGCTTTAAACTCATATAATCATACTGATCTGCAAATGTCGTATCTGCAAGCTTGACCATTAAACCTTGCGTAGTAGGAAGACTGTGGAGGGACCAAAGTATGTTTTAGCTAGAGGCAACTGAGTTGCTTTTTCTAATTTTACTAATGTTTTCTTACCTAAAGCCTTTTTAAGCGTAGGCGAGCGGAAATTTGATACCGATAACACTTTTTCAAGTTTGAATCCCGCTTGAGCTAGTTGGCTTTTAACTGTTTTGGGATTGTGATTTACAAATGGAATTTCGTTATCGGATCGATTTTTGCCTGTTCTAATATCAACTGGGTCTATTGGCATCTTTTTCATCTTGGCAAGATATTTGATACGGTTTTTAAAGTGAGTGTTGTTAGCAAATTCCATCAAGAAATATCCATCTTTTTTCAGAACACGATTTATCTCGTTAAATGCCGGCATTGGGTCTGGCAAATGATGTATAACTCGGAATATTACAGCAAGATCTACTTCTCCATCCTTAAACGGTAATGCTTCTGCCTGGGCAAGCTCAAAATTTACTTTAGGCTTACCTTTTACGAATTTTTTGCCAATGTCTATCTGTTGCTTTGACGGTTCCGCGCACGTTACCTTACTGGCGTATTTTCTAAGATAAACGGACATTCTGCCGTAACCACCACCGATATCTACTGCATGTTTGAATTTCTTGCCCTTTAGTAGTCTGTCGACGGCTAGTTCTTCTGCAGCCTGTTCATAATCCCGACCTGTCCAATAATCTTGATAATTATGTTTAGGGTCGTTATATTGATCAGCTTTTTTCAATTTTTTCGTGGGTTTATTAGTCATAGTGTCCGATTTTAGCAAGATTAACCGATTTTTACTAATGCAGTTGCATTTTTCCCACGTCTAAGAACACAGTACCCATCGATAAAGTCGTCTGTATCTAAGGTAGATTTTTCTAATGGTATCTGTTGGCCATTAATATATATAGCATTACTATTCAAAAAACGTCGAGCTTCGCCCTTGGAGCTAGCTAATTCTGCTTCTACCAGAATAGTGTCTAAATCAGAACCCTGCGCCACTATTATAGTATGAAGCTCTGTTTCTAGTTCTTTAAACTCATCTGATTTTAATTCTGTATAGGGCTTTCCTCCGTACAATACTTCACTAATGTTTCTGACTGCTTTCGCGCGCTTCTCGTTATGTACTAGTTTTGTTACTTCATAAGCCAAGCTCTTTTGTGCTAAACGTAAACTTCGATCTTTATCATTTGATGCCATTATTTCTTCTATTTCAGTTTTTCCGAGTTCCGTAAAAACTTCAAGATAGCTCTCGACGCCTTCATCATCAACATTTATCCAAAATTGGTAAAACTTGAAGACACTAGTTTTGGAATCATCTAGCCATACAGCGCCCTCCTCAGATTTTCCAAACTTCTTTCCGGTTGCTTTGTTTATAACTAAGGGCAATGTCAAAGCATGCACTTCCGCACTACGAGCTCTCCTAATTAGATCTACACCAGACAAACAATTTCCCCACTGGTCTGAGCCACCGAGCTGAAGAGTGACCTGATATTTATCGTACAAATGAAGATAATCCATACCTTGTAGCAATGTATAGCTAAATTCTGAAAAACTTATTCCTGATCCACTTTCACCAATTCTTTTAGCAATATAATCTCTTTGAACGAGGTTGGTCATTGAAAAATGCTTGCCAATATCTCGAAGGAAGTCTAGAACAGACAGGTTTTTTGTCCAATCTAGATTATTGACTAACTTAAATCCATCATTGCCGAAAATCTTTTTTATCTGAATTTCAGCCATTTCAACATTGTGAGTAATAGTTTCTACAGTTTGAACTTCTCTTTCTTTGTCTTTCCCACCTGGATCTCCAACTAGACTAGTTGCTCCACCAGCAAGCAATATTGCTTTCCATCCATGGCGAATAAAAACTTTGTCCGCCATCATTGCGGCTAAATTACCGATAGTTTGTGAATCGGCGCTAGCATCAAAACCGTGATAAAAAGTCTGTGGCTCACCGTCTAGTTCTTTTATGTCGGTATATGTCTTGTCTTGGATAAACCCTCGCCACTGTAATTCTTCTGATAATGTCATAGTTAAATTTAGTATATCATCACTGGCTCCCAAGTCTGTATAATAGCTGATAATGTCGACTTTAAAATCTAGTAAATTAGCAATTGTTAATACTATAAAGTCGGGTGGAGTCGTGTTTATGTCAACCGATACAATCCCAGGTCTAATCTGTTCTGCCTTAGATAAGGCAGCTGTTGAGAAAATATTTGAGCTTAAACGTAGAGACATAAATAACCGGAATTAGATAGCGAAAACTGATTAGAGCAAGCTAGCTTCTATAATGGTATAATGGTTTTGATTAACAGGAGTTGATACAGACTTATATGACTAGTTCAAAGAATAAGACCAAGAAGCAACCCAATTTAAAAGGAAAACGTCGTTCTATAAAGCGCCGTGTAAAAGGGAATAAATTTGTAACTAAGTCCGGCAAGACAATAAAGATTAACAGGTCACTAGCCGACAGAAGTAAAGCCAGGCGAGATGCTAAATCATTACGAAAAGCTGAGCGTCGAAAAGGGATGCCAAAAGGACGAATAAAACGAATCCTATTCCGACTTCATCCAAAACGACTTTTCAAATTTTGGACCAGTAGAGATGGGATATATTTGGGGCTCAAAATTACTGGTATTTCTATCGTACTTGCATTCTTTATGCTTGCGGGTATATTTGCATATTTCAGAAAAGATTTACCTAACCTTCGTGATATTTCAGGAAATAACATCGGTGGTAGCATACAATATTATGATAGAACTGGAGAAGTTTTACTCTGGGAAGACTACAATGCGGTAAAACGTGTACCAGTAGAATCTGATCAAATTTCCGATTATCTAAAGCAAGCGACCATAGCTATAGAAGATAGAGATTTTTATAATCACAATGGTTTTAATGTCAAAGGTATAACACGCGCAGCATGGAACAACGCTTTTGGAGGTTCAACACAAGGTGGGTCGACAATTACACAACAGCTTGTGAAGTTAACTACCCCTGGATTTTCTAAAGAACAAACTGTAACTAGAAAAATAAAAGAATTGATACTCGCAGTAGAGCTTGAGAGAAGCTACAGCAAAGATGAGATACTGACAGGATATTTAAATGCCGCCCCTTATGGCCCTATTGAATACGGTGCTGAGGAAGCAGCTCGAACATACTTTAATAAGTCAGCTAAAGATTTATCAATTGATGAAGCTTCCCTACTTGCTTCTGTACCTAAAGCTCCACCTAATTATTCACCCTATGGGCCATACTACAGTAAAGAAGATTTACTTGGACGGCAAAATTACGTACTTGATACAATGGTTGACTTGGGATTTATCACTAGTGAGGAACGTGACGCAGCAAAAGAGGTTGATACCCTCGCAAAACTCCAAACAAGAACTGCAAAATATACTGGCATTGTTGCGCCTCATTTTGTACTCGCAGCAAAAAATCAACTTGAGTCTGACCTAACTCAAGCTTCTTACGAACGCGGAGGATGGAAAGTCACAACTACCGTCGACATGAACATCCAAAAAATAGCAGAAGAGGAAGTTAAAAGCGGTTTGGCACAAATTGAAAGGCAAGGTGGAGATACCGCAGCACTTGTGGCAGAAGACGTCGAAACAGGGCAAGTTGTAGCACTAGTAGGTGGTGGAGACTTTAATAACAAAGACCGAGCGGGAGAAATTAATTATGCTCAACAACCATTACCTCCAGGTTCTAGCTTCAAACCGTATGACTACATATCTTTGATTGAAAATACCGACACTGCGGGTGCTGGTTCTGTATTGTATGACTCGCAGGGTCCGCTAGAGGGATATCCATGCACCAATAAGACTCTTGGCCTAAATAGAGGAAATTGCTTACAAGATTATGATTTCCGCTATCCTGGCCCACTAAGTTTAAGATACGCACTTGGCGGATCTAGGAATGTACCTGCCGTAAAGGCCATGTTGATTGTCGGTATTGATAAAACTATTGAAACTGCAAATAGCCTCGGTCTATACGACAGCGAACGACAAGCAGGTGGCTATAAATGCTATGCCGACGATAAATTAGAAGAAGAAAAAGCTTGTTACGCTGCTTCTGCAATAGGTGATGGAGCTTACCTATCCCTTGATAAACACGTCCATTCTTATGCAACTATATCCAGAAACGGTAATAAATTACCGCAAACATATATTCTAAAAGTTGAGGATTCTGAAGGAAAGACAATAACTGAATGGGAACCAAGCGCCGGTGAACAAGTAGTTAGATCAGAGTCTGCATACATAGTTGCTGATATGATGTCGGATCCTAGAGCTAGTTATATGAGTCGAAAATTTCATGACTATAAAGGATGGGATTTTTCAATTAAAACTGGGACAACGAATGACAATAAAGATGGCTGGTTAATGGGTTTCTCTACCAAATACGCTGCCGGAGTTTGGGTTGGACATCATACAAGACGTGTCAAAATGCATGGTTTTATGGAAACAATGACACAACCTATATGGGGAGGTTTTATGCAACGTGCTCACGATAACATAGAACCGGTAGCTCGTGTTAAACCAGCTGGAATACAAACACTGCCTGCATTTGTAGTTACTACACACGTAGGTGTTAGCTCCAGAGAGCCTAGTCCTTCAACAGACTTATTCCCTTCCTGGTATAGGAAACCAGGTGCTGGTGCTACAGACGAGAAACAGAGGAAAGATAAAGTTAGTGAAAAAAAGGCTACTGAGTGTACACCACCTCTAGCTATCGAGGAGACTACCACAGACAAAGCAGCTCAATATTCAACTGATCCATTTTACAACTCCGCAACAAATTCAGAAGATAAAGATGACGTACATAAATGTGATGATATCAAACCTGCTATTTCAATATCAGTTTTCGATAATGGAGGTGGAGACTATACAATTGAAACCAATGTTGGCTCAGGAACACATCCGATTTCGTCCGACAAGTTTAAAGGCAACCTTACCGTCAGTATAAATGGCGAAGTAATCCCTACGGGTAGTAAGAATATCGATAGCCCTGGTGTTTACCAATTTGATTATACGTCAACATATGAAGAATTAGTTACTGTCACAGCCCGTGTCACTGATAGTGTTCTCTACGAAGCACAAAACAGTATTGACGTTTCTTTAGTATTACCTCCGGTAACTCCACCAGCAGTAGACCCACCAGCAGTATAAATAATTGGCAATAATTTACAACAATATACTCAATCTAAAAATCTTTATTTAGAATAAGTAGCAAAAACCATTTTGCCTGCTTTGGTCTGGATCATTCTATCGACAGTTGCTTTTATTGTTTTGCCCTTCATACGTGAAGCATTATCTACTACTGTCATGGTGCCATCATCCAAATATCCGACTCCCTGACCTTTTCCCTCGCCTTTTTGAATTATTTTGATTTCAATTACTTCTCCAGGGAGAGCTCTTGGTCTAAGTGATTGAGCTAATTCATTAACATTAAGTACTTTTACGCCTTCAACGGAAGCTACCTTGTTGAGGTTAAAGTCTGTAGTGAAAAGCATTGCTCGACGTTTTTTTGCAAGTAACAATAGACTTTCATCTGTTGGTATATCATCTTGTACCATAAAATCATCTATCGATACATTGATGCTTTTCATAGTCTGTAACTCAGCTACAACATCTAATCCATAACGTGCTCTTTCACGCTTATGCGAATCTTTTCCATCTGCCAGCAACTGTAATTCGTTAAGTACTCGTTTTGTGACGATAAAATTACCAGACAAAAAACCAGACTTTATAACCTCTACAACGCGACCATCAATAAGCGCACTTGTGTCCATAACTACAGTTTGTGTATCTGTTATTTTTGATTCTTTATCACTATTCTTTAATTTATCTCCCAACATTAAAAGGATAATTGCGATTAATAGCGCTGTTTGAATCATTCTTTCTCCAAAAATGAATTTAACGCAGATCGTATATCCATTACTGATGTTAGAAGTGGCAATTTCTTTGATCCTCTGAATTTAGGTCCAATCGCGCCCTCAAACCCTAGCTTTTTTGCTTCTGCCACTCGTTTATCAATATGCGGTACGTGCCTTACTTCCCCTGATAACCCTAATTCTCCAAACACTACAGCATTTTTCTTTAGTTGCATTCCCTTGTCAGCACTTGCAATAGCCATACATATAGCTAAATCCGCGGCTGGCTCATTTACGCCAATTCCTCCAACTACGTTTATATAGATGTCTTTATCAGCCATAGAAAGCTTCGTACGCCGTTCTAACATTGCAATAAGCAAGTTTAGACGTGTAAGGTCAAATCCACTTGAAGTACGTTTTGGATAGCCGTACGTCGTTTTATTTACAAGAGCTTGTATCTCGACTAGCAGTGGTCTAGTTCCCTCCATTGTTGCCAATACTACAGAACCATCGGTGACTTGACGTTCTTCTAATAAAGCTGCTGATGGATTATTTACTGCTTGCATACCTTTTTCCGCCATTTCGTATATAGCCGCTTCGTTTGTAGACCCATACCTGTTTTTTACTGATCTCAGTACCTTAAATCCACCATATCTATCGCCATCAAGTTGCAAAACTGTATCAACGCTGTGTTCTAAGACTTTAGGACCCGCAATTGAACCCTGTTTTGTGACGTGTCCAACTATAATCAATACGACATTATGAGCTTTTGCAGATTGAGTTAGCATATTAGTACTGTTGGTAATCTGGCTAACAGAACCAGCTCGTGAACTAATGTCTTTACAAGCTATCGTCTGAATCGAATCTACAACAACAACTCTATATTCTCCGCTGGCAATAGTCTTTGCAATATCATCAGCACTTGTACTAGATGCCAATTTCAGTTTCGAAGATGCTCTACCGAGCCTCTCTGCACGCGAAGCTACCTGGTGAGATGATTCCTCACCGCTAACGTACAGCGTTGTAGAGGTCAGAGCTACGTCATGTGCAATCTGCAATAACAGAGTGCTTTTACCAATCCCCGGCTCTCCGGCAAGTAAAACAACACTACCAGGTACAAATCCACCGCCTAGTACTGTATCTAGCTGTTTATCACCTGATACAATGCGTTTAAATGATTCTTTTTTTGCAACGTCTGCAACTATAGAAACGTTCAAATTTCTACCTCCGCTATTTAAACTATCAGCCGAAATCTGTAAGTTTTCTTCTAGAGTATTCCACTCGCCACATTGCGGACATTTACCAGTCCACGAATTTTGAGATTCACCACAAACTGTACAAGAGTAAGTTACCGCGTTTTTTCTTGCCATCTGTTCCCCTTTTCTTGTCTTAACTCCAGTTTATCAGAATAATCCAGATACCATGTCTACATTAATTGCAGTAGTAGTCTTTATTAATATAAAAAACAGCTACAATTTTTGCAAACGGCTATCTATGGCGTTTACCAGATCTCGTTCTTCTAATGCTATTGCGTTCCTATCTTCTACTATCTTGTTATATTTTGTAATCAAATTTTTTGTAGTGTTTATGTCATTGTTATAGGTGCTAACCTTTGCATTATATCCTCCGACAGCCGCATTGTAAGACGACGGATTATCGCTAAGACTTTCTATTAATATTCTTTCTTGTTTTAATGCTTCAGACTGTAGAGATATAGAAGCCTCTAGTCTAGTAATTTCACCTTTTAGCTCGTTAAGTTGTGTGTCGTAATCATCAATTATCTTTTCCCTCTTTGTAAATTCACCTGAATATTGATTCGCTAATTTCACTACTGATTTTCTATCGTTGAAATACTGTGAATAGTAGTTTTCAAGTGCAGCCGGTAATTTTTCAACTTCAGTTCCAAGTATTGAATGCAGCTCATTATTTATAACGGATTCGTCATTTGCCCTATAAGACTCTACGGTATCTCTAATCCGTGGATCGGCGATTTTTGCATATGCAGTAGTTAATAGTGAATCAATATTATTTCTCTCACTTATTGATAGCCGGGCGTATGCTGCATGTAACATTTCATGAGCCGCTGTAACTTCTTCTACACCATTTAATCTATC
>CAZKAL010000025.1:0-10775 GCA_964550995.1 uncultured Candidatus Saccharibacteria bacterium
ATGATGCGATTATGCGAAAGGTATAGAGAGATCAAATAAAAGCAATTTATAGCCACAATAGTCATTATAAAATAGAGAGTATCAATCATAAATTCCTATATTTGTGTGGTCCTCATAGGATAGCTTTTGAACCCTGTTGATGTGATACGAGCTGTCCCGGGAATGACAGTGATGAATCATTAGTCGATCTTGAGATTGCTTATGCGTTATCGCTAGGTCAATCCAGTTTTTCGAGGAGCAGCTGGAGCGAAGACTCTAGGTTACCCCATTCAAGCGCATAGACATCTCCGCCGTACTTCCTGCGCCCCAGATCGCTTAGCATCTTGTGGATGCGGAGTACAGCCCTACGTGCAATTTTGATCCCCTTTGGAGTTAGCACAATGAAGTGATTTGGCTTTTTGAAACCCTTCTCTAGGTGAGCAATCTGTTTGTCACGAATTTTCTTAAGCTCTTCGATATCAGTTCGGATCTTATAGACCTCGGCCTTTTCAATAGTGAGATCGTAAAGCGACCATGATCTGCTCTGAGCATCGACCATTCTAGAAAGACTCATGAGGATTCGTGCCGAAAATCCATCGAGAACTAGCTGGAAGAACGGATCATACGCGTGGTCTCTTATCTCAATCTTCGACATGATCTTTTCATATGCATCTAGAGCTGATGAAACCTTTGCAAGGTCTTTACAAAAAAACTCCCATGCTTGCTTCGTTGTGTCGCTAGTGTTCTTAACCATTATGTGTAGTAACCCCCATGAAGAGGGTTCGAATAAGTATATTTACATTATTGATTGGTGGGTACGGAGGGACTTGAACCCCCGACCTCTTCCACGTCAAGGAAGCGCTACTAGCCAACTGAGCTACGTACCCGAAACTACTTCAGAACAGTATATATTATACAGGGAAATAAGTCTTCTCCTTATACTAATATCACCAATGAAAATCTGACATACACCTGGGTACCCATTCCTCGTTGGTTTTCCTATGCTACGCTTGTCTCTTGATACGTATTTAAATTTATCTATACTGACGCAAAGTTGTTTTGACCAGATTTCCTTTAGCTGAAGCTCATCTTGATCATATCTTAAATGTAGGTCGTACCTAAAGTTATTTCGGTCTAGATGGTAGACACGCTCTATAGACGCCAGGAAGAAACTGAGCATTAAAGGATCGGCTGCCCCCATTGATGTCGTGCCTTTTTTACTACCTTCACCGAAATAGAGCATAGCAAGAGCCAGTTCTAGAATCTCGTCGGAATTTCTGGGTATGGATTTATTAATTTTTGCTGCATGTTTTTCTGCATCTAGGATACGAAGCCGTTTTTGGTTATTGTGCCAAACACTTGCTTTTAATCTGGCTTTCCTCAAGGCATCAGAACTGTTAAGTAGAAGTTTTTCTTTTTGAGTGTCAGTAAGTTGTATATCCTTAAACCAGCCCGATAATGTCGATTTAGCGACACCACATCTTTGCGATATAACAGTAATTGATGTACCCTCTTTGCGCATTTGTATAGCTTTCTGTTTATATACGGACCGCTCAGATGCATTCATACAATGAGTATATCAGAAGTTCGTAACTCACTCTATGAGATATATTTGGACTTTCCCACACCTTGTGGATAAAGCCAGTAAAAACTTACTAGCATTATAGTACTAATTACTGTATATTTAGATTTAGTGAGGTAGTTCTGGGAGAGGTTTTTACCACTCCACAGTATAAGTATCGTGTCTAGTTGCGAGAGGACGCGATACTTTTTATTTTAGGCATAGTTAGTATTTTTTTCGGTTTTGTAATGTTTGTATAAAATATATTAACTTCTAGAGTCCGGTGTTATACTAGTGTAGAGAAGAAGGGATAACATGGCAGATCAAGGCAAATTGTATGCGATGAGACACAGCCTGGCGCATATTATGGCTACGGCGGTACTAGAGATTTGGCCAAAGGCAAAATTGGGTGTTGGGCCAGTGGTTGAGAATGGATTTTATTACGATGTAGACATACCTGGAGAGACTATTTCTGAGGATGACTTCAAGAAAATTGAATCGGTAATGCGTAAAGTCATCAACGCTAAACAGCCATTCGAAAAATCAATGATGAAAATTGACGATGCTGTAAAATGGGCCAAAGACGCCGGACAGCCATACAAAACCGAACTCTTAAATGATTTGAAGCGAGAGGGGACTACTTTAGCAAAGGACTTGAATAGCGCAATGATGGGTGTAGACCTACCCGCCGGTATATCTGGTGGAACTTCAGCTAAGGCAGAAGTCGGCGAGGTTTCATTTTATACAAATGGTAAATTTAAGGATCTGTGCAGAGGCCCGCATGTTGAACATACTGGTAAAGTAGGGGCATTTAAGCTGATGCGTGTAGCGGGAGCATATTGGCGTGGCGACGAGAAAAAAGCTCAGATGCAGAGACTTTACGGTGTAGCTTTTGAGACAAAAGAACAACTGCACGAGTATTTGCAGATGATAGAAGAGGCTAAGAAGCGCGATCATAGGAAACTTGGTAAAGAATTGGATTTATTTGTGTTGTCTGATTTAGTAGGACCAGGTTTGCCCTTGTTTACGCCAAAAGGTACTATTCTGAGGAATGAGCTTATAAAGTACTCCGAAGAACTCCAGAGAAGTATTGGCTATGAAGCGGTATGGGCACCACATATAACGAAGGTAGAATTATATAAAAAATCTGGCCACTATGATAAGTATCCAGAGAGGTTTGACGTAGGGAGTACAGAATCTGACGATGAATTTATGATGAAACCGATGAACTGCCCGCATGTTACCCAGATATACGCTAGTCAGCCACGAAGCTACAGAGATTTGCCGCTGAGATATATGGAGACGACAACTATGTATCGTGACGAAAAGAGTGGGGAGTTACATGGATTATCGCGGGTCAGATCGCTGACACAGGATGATTCACATGCGTTTGTCCGCCATGACCAAGTAGAGACTGAAATGTCGGCAATAGTTGGAATAGTAAAGCAAATGTATTCTACGCTTGGTATGCAACTTAATGTTGACTTGTCTTTTAAGGATGATAAGGGGGATTATTTTGGTGACGATAAAGTTTGGGACGACGCTCAAAAAATTTTGGAGAAAGTAGCGAAGCAAGAAAAACTGGATTATACGATAGAGCTGGGGGAAGCGGCATTTTACGGCCCTAAAATAGATATCCACGTGACTGATGCAATAGGCAGGAAGTGGCAATGTGCAACTATTCAGTTAGATTTTGTACAGCCAGAACGTTTTAAACTTGAATATACTGCAGAAGACGGCACAAAACAGAGGCCAGCCATGATTCATAAGGCCATTCTAGGCTCAATTGAAAGATTTCTCAGTGTATACATTGAGCATACTGCTGGTAAATTCCCAGTTTGGTTGGCTCCTGAACAGCTTCGAATTATCACTGTAAATCAAGAGAAAAAAACAGTTGCTAAGGCTCAAGAAGTTGCTGATTTTGCAATGGATAATGGAGTTCGGGTTTATGTTGATAATGACAACGAATCAGTAGGCAAAAAGATTAGAGAATCTGCTAAGGCAAAAGTTCCCTATTCTATAGTTATCGGTGATAAAGAAGTTTCAACTGGCAAGACAACACCGAGAATTCGTGATGATTTGCAGGTAGGCGAAGAGGGAAAATCATATGAGATTGAAAATATAGTTAAAACTATAGCAAATGAAGCAAAGTCTCGAGCTAGTAAAACATCACTATAATGGATTAATTGTCCACTAATAATGTCTGAGATTGAATCAAACAAACGAAACTTTAGAGAACGAGTTGAAGCTGTAGTTGCTCAAATACCGGAAGGAAGAGTTATGACTTATGGTCAGATCGCCGCAATTGTTGGATCTCCTCGAGCAGCAAGGCAGGTTGGTAGTATCGCTCATTTTGGTGATCCGAATTTGCCGTGGCATAGGGTAGTGAACAAAAAAGGCGGCTTGGCCAGTGGTTATCCTGGTGGACGTTTGTCTCATAAAGAAGCGCTAGAAGCCGAGAGTTATAAGGTGCAGGGCAACGAGTGTCAATTTTACGTAGACGTCGACGTTTTGATCTGGTGGCCGGAGCAAGCGGAGCTTGCAGATAATGGATCTCGGAGCTTAGATAATAGAGGCGGCGAATGAGTATGTCCAAGACCCAAGACCCAAGATCCAAGATCTTGTTCATCGTAGGTCCGACCGCTAGCGGTAAATCAGACTTAGCGATGCGAATAGCTAGAGAGTATGGTGGTGAAATCATATGTGCAGACTCACAGACAATCCGCAGGGGGATGAATATTGGAACTGCAAAACCGACAAAAGAAGACCGTAAGAACGTCGTGCATCATATGCTAGACGTTATCGACCCATACGACCGATATTCTGTAGCAGAATTTAAAACAGCTGCTCAAGAGGCTATAAATAAGACAAGAGCTAAAGGAAAGCTTCCGATTGTAGTTGGAGGAACGGGATTATATATAGATGCACTTCTATATGATTTCAAATTTAGAGAGACTAAATCGGCAATGAAAAGGGAAGAACTAGAAAAGTTGACGGTTGGAGAATTGCAGAAAATAGTAAAAAGGAAAAATCTATCACTACCAGTAAATGCACAAAACCCCAGGCACCTTATACGAACCATTGAATCAGCAGGACAACCCTCAGAGAAGGGTACAAGATTGAGGGGCTCGATTGTAGTAGGCATAAATCCTGGAAATGAAATATTGCTCCGTAGGATAAAAAAACGTTTAGAAATAATACTTAAAACTGGATTCCTACAAGAGGTCGATCGTATTATTGAGGAGTACGGCAAACCACCACATAATTTTGACGCAATTAGCTATAAGATTGCTCTAGAACATCGAAACGATAAAGGCGAATACAATAAAGATGAGATTTTCAAAAAAATTACCGTATCAGAAAAAAAGTATGCAAAACGCCAGATGGCATGGTTTAAACGTAACAGCGACATTGTCTGGTTTGAACACGCAGACGGAGCATTTGAATACTTGAAGAAAATCCTCTAAAAGGATTGAACAAGTCTGTTACAATATTAGTAGCGAAGGGACAAGTATAGATGGATAAATTATTTGGTTCAAAAACTCGTACGAAGTTATTAAGATTATTCATGAGTAATCCTAATCGTGCGTTTTTCGTCCGTCAAATCACTAGGAAGATAGACGAGCAAATAAACTCTGTTCGTAGAGAACTTGCTAACTTGCTGTCTTTAGGAATTATTACTTCTGAAGAGTCTAACAATAAACTATATTACGAAGTTGATCAAACTTACGAAAACTATAATGCTCTCAGGGAGCTGTTTACAGGGAAGATTACTGCTAAACCTGCTGCTACAAAGTCTTCTAAGAAAAAAGCAGTAAACGAAAAGTCTAAAGAACAAGCATCAGAAAAGAAAACTAATGAAGCTTCTGTCGACAAAGATATTTGGGATAAGGTAGGTAATATAGTCGGCATTGTTTATTCAGGTGCATTGACTCGTGATGCATATTCACCAGTAGATGTTTTGATAATCGGTGATGTACCTGTGTCTAGGGCTGAAGCAGCCATTGCTGAGTTAGAAAAACAAGAAGGGAAAGAATTAAGATACGCAATAGTAGACAAAGATGAATGGGCCTATAGGCGAGAGGTAAATGACAAATTCTGGTCACAAGTTATTGTGGCGAAGAACCAGGTTGTCCTAGACTCTGATAATATACTTGAAAAAAAATAAGGAGATATAGAAATGGAAATTGAGTTTTTTGGTGCTAACTGTTTTAGAATTAAAACGAAAAAAACCGTGGTTGTTGTAGACGATAACCTTTCAAACATTGGTGGTAAAACCATTATCAGTAACAAAGAAACAGCGTTGTATACCAACATGGATATGGTTGATGAAAAAGCTGCAGCAAATGCAAGACTTATGATAGACGGTCCGGGCGAATATGAAGTAGGTGATTTAACAATCACTGGTGTTCAAGCACGAAGCCACACAGATACTGAGGACCAAATGAGTGCTACCATATTTCAGTTTATGGCCGATGGACAGAGTGTGTCTGTTTTAGGGCATGTACATCCTGATATTTCCATTGATGTCACTGAATTTATTGCGGGTACAGATGTGCTTATTATCCCAGTTGGGGGGAATGGATATACTTTGGACCCCACAGGCGCAGCCAAAATTATCAAGAAAGCAGAGCCAGGAGTAATAATACCTTCGCAGTACGAAGTGAAGGGGCTGTCATATGAAGTACCGGCACAGGCTCTAACTGAGTTTGGAAAGCTACCTAATATAAGCTTAGAGGACCCACAAGATTCATATAAGCTTGGTGGTTCTTCTGTCGATGATGGTGCCACTCAGTCCAAGGTTGTCGTGTTAAATGTAAAATCTAAATAGATTACTAATATATAGAAATAAAAATGAGCCTTTGCGGGCTCATTTTTACTTGCTTTATTTATTACTAGGCCTTTAGTTACTTAGTCTTAGCAACGATGCCTTTGTGTTTTAGGGTTCTGAGGGCGCTAGTGCTGATTTTCATGCGTACTTTCTTGCCGTCTATAATTAATGTCTTCTTTTGTAAGTTTGGTTCCCACGTTTTCTTGGTATGGCGTTGAGAAAAACTGACGTTATTGCCGAACTGTTTCCCTTTTCCTGTAATGTCACATTGTTTCATAATTTTTTCCGCTTGTTTAGTGTTTAATATTACTACTTTTTTCTCTTTCGGTCAACAGGCATAGAAAAATCTGCCTTTTAGAGGTACAGTACTATATACTGTTAACATGTCTAATACCATATTTAACGCCGTTGGAATTGGCGTATTTGTTGTAGTGCTTTTTATATCAATAGCGTTTCACGAAATGATGCATGCATTTACAGCTTACAGGCTAGGCGATGACCTAGCGCACTCAAGAGGTCGCGTAAGCTTGAACCCGTTTAGTCATATTGATCCAATATTAACAATTGCTCTTCCAGCTTTTATGCTGCTTATGGGTTTGCCGCCTATTCTTGCTGCGAAGCCCGTTCCTATAAACACGTCTAGAATTAACGGTGGAGAACTTGGTTTAGCGGCTGTAGGAATAGCTGGACCCTTAACAAATCTGTTTTTAGCAACAGTCGGTGCACTGTTCTTAAATAACGTAGTAACTGATTTAGGGTTTTTAAGAGATATTGTCCTTTTGTTTGTGCAGCTAAATGTGGCTTTATTTGTTTTTAATATGTTGCCATTACCTCCACTTGATGGTTCTAGATTGTTGTATGCTGTTGCACCCCCATCAGTTCAACGTGTTATGGCACAGATAGAACAAATGGGTATGATGATGATTATTATAATCTTGATGGTTTTATTACCTATCTTAGGTCCAATACTGGTAAATGCCAATGATTTCATTTTAAACATCCTAATACGCTAGTAAACGCTTGTGTTAGTAGATATAATGTAGTTGCTGCCTTCTGCGTAGCATTATGATTTTCTGAACACATAATCATAGGGATTATACCCCGTAGTAGATCCCCACCTGCGTTTGGAACAAACGCCAACTCATTTGCAAGGCAAATGTTGGTGGGGGCTCGCTACAGGGCAAAGCCCACTTATCTTTAAACAGATAAATCTAGCCTACGCGGAGGCAGCACATTTATTGGGCCATATGAAACAGTTAAAATTTGATCACAAGTATGTTGAAGATATCGTAAAAGGTAATAAAAACACGACTATACGAATTGACGATAAACATATATCTGTTAATGATAGATTGCAGGTTATTGACAAAACCTCTAATAATAACCCTCAAGAGTGGGAAGTACCCGGGGAATTAATTGTTAATGGTATTCAAGAATTTTTGTTAGAAAAAATACCCCTAGATATAGTTACTAGAGATGGTATTGACATTAAGTCACATGCAGAATTGTATTCATTTTTACGTAGATTTTACGGAGAGATGATAGGGAATAAGACTGTCGTAAAGTTGATTAGTTTCGAATTTGAACCTTACAACAATCCAGTTCCTTATCTTCTAAAAAAGACTTTAACAGGGGAAGAAAAGTTAGAACAAGTTAAACTTTTTGCTGATGGTGGATCACGTGGTAATCCTGGACCGTCCGCATCTGGTTATGTAATTCTGGATACACAAGAACAGATACTTGTGAGCTGGAACAAATACATTGGCATTACAACCAACAATCAAGCGGAATATTATGCTTTTGTAGCAGGGCTCGAATGGTGCAAGCAGTATAATGTACAGGAAGTAGAAGTGTTTTTAGACAGTTTACTAGTCGTAAACCAGATGAAAGGTATATTTAAGGTAAAAAATAGAGAGTTGTGGGCTTTACACGATTTAGCCAAGAAACTACAGGGTAGTTTCAAAAAAATTAGTTTCACGCACGTGCCTAGAGAACTTAATAAATTGGCTGATGCAGAGGTAAATAAAGCTTTGGATGCCATAAAAGGCGAAGATATAGTACAATAGGGAGGCTAGATATGTAGTAGTGATCGCTTCCGTCTTCGGGCGGGAGAGGAAAGTCCGGGCAGCAACAAGGAAAAGACAGTTGTTAACGGCAACCGAGGGTAACCTTAGGGATCAGTGCCACAGAGACAAGACCACCAATGCTTCTCACCTGCGGTGCGAAGCAATACCTGATACCTGATATTTGAGAGTCACATCTTTCAATTATCAATTATCAGATATTGTTACGAACGTGAGTGAGGAGCATGGGAAAGGGTGAAAAGAGTGGGGTAAGAGCCCACAGACTCTTTAGAGCGATCTTCAGAGTGTGGTAAACCCTGTCTGCTGCAAGGAAGTGAGGCTGTGTTGAGCTTATTGTTCGGCCGGTATCCTACCGAGTCTCGCGTTTAAACCGCTTGATCCTGTTGGTAACTTCAGGACTAGATAGATGATCACTGTTCACTTTACGGTGGAAACAGGACCCGGCTTATTCACATATTTAGCAATTTAAGGCGAGGAGTTTCCCCGTCTTAGACGCAGAGAAAAGAAGTGTCTTTTCTCTAGTGATCCAACCCTGAATAGGGTGTTCAATATCAGGAAGTGAATTCCTAATATTGAATGACATTATAATAAGACACCTCCAATCCGGAGGTGTCTTAGATAGGTCATCTTTTTTCTAAGTGCTATTTTTGAGAAGCTTTTGCAACTACCGTAAAGGCGTCAGCGTCATTAACTGCGATTTCGCTTAGAATTTTGCGATCAACAGTTATATCATTCTTTTTAATCCCGTGCATTAGTACACTATAAGTAGTCCCGTTGATGCGTGCTGCTGCGTTAATACGAGCATTCCAAA
The DNA here is from genome assembly GCA_964550995.1 of uncultured Candidatus Saccharibacteria bacterium. Lineage (GTDB taxonomy): Bacteria > Patescibacteriota > Saccharimonadia > Saccharimonadales > SZUA-47 > CAZKAL01. Next base: position 9,267 of record CAZKAL010000025.1, read on the forward strand.
GTTGGCGGAAGGTTCTCTTTTTTTCGCGTCTATCGCGGTGAGCGTTTTCCATGGCTTTAATTACTGCTTGCTTACCACGACGAACACTAGACCTGTTTGAAAGTGTCATACCCTTTGTTGCTTTACGTATTTTGTTATGGCGAGCTCTCGCTGTTACGCCTCGTTTTACTCTCATTTTTCTTATGCTCCAAGCTTCAGTTTAATATTTTTCATTTGTTTACCAGTTACATTGACAACACCGGTAAGTCTACGCTTTCTTGCTGCGCTCTTTTTCTGGAGTAGGTGATTGCCTGTCGCTTTTCGGCGCAGTACTTTTCCGTTCTTGTTTATGCGAATCCGTTTCTTTGTTCCGCTGTGTACTTTCAATTTTGGCATTTGGTGATCTCCTTATAACGAAATTTAGTTGTCTTCCAGCAAACTGTGGTCGTTGATCCACTATTATCGTGTCTGCAAAAGAATTTATTATCTTATTTGCGAGGGTGTAGCCGACATCTCTGTGGGCTAACTCTCTACCTCTGTATCTAAGAGTGTACTTCACTTTGTGTCCAGCCTCAAGAAATTTTCTAACCTTTATGGCTTTGACTTCAAGATCATGATCGCTAATCTTCAGACCAACACGCATTTGCTTTAACTCAAGAGTCTTTGCGTTGCGCTTGTTTTTCTGGATTTGCTTAGTACGCTTGTAATTGTATTTACCCCAGTCGATGATCTTCGCGACAGGTGGCTCTGCGTTTGGTGATATTTCTACCAAATCTAGATCTGCTTGCTGTGCTGCTGACAGTGCTTCTTCTCTAGACATCACGCCTAACTGTGATCCGTCTTGATCAACAACACGTAATTTGGGCGCCCGAATCTTTTCATTCAGGCGAGTATAGTTACCTATAAAGCTCGCTCCTTAATATTGTTTGTCTTGGATGTAATTCTACCAGAGAGTGCATTTGTTTTCAAGGGGTTATTTAAACTAGAGCTAAAGGCCTATAACGTACCGCTTCACTGACATGATCTATTTCAATTGTTTTTGACCCTTCTAGGTCCGCAATTGTACGGGCTACTTTTACTGTTTTCATATATACTCTTGCGGATAAGTTTAATTTTTTGGCTGCAACATCGAGGAAGTCTTTAGCGTCATCACTAAGCCTTGCATATTTTTTAATATCACGATTATTCATGTTACCGTTTCTCATCGTAGTTTTATTGAACCTATCAGACTGTGTAGCTACTACATCTACTATTCGATTCCGGATGATTTCACTACTGTCGCTTGTGCTATTTTTCGGACTCGTCAAGAGTTTTTTATGATCAATCGAGTCTACTGTAACGTGTAGGTCTATCCGATCCATTAATGGGCCGGACAACTTCTTTTGGTAGCGATCTATTTCTAAAGGAGTGCATGTGCAAGGGAAAAATCAAGCAGAGCATCATTATGAGTCCATTATCATAAAAACATTTAAAATAAAGAACAACGACCTGCGAGAAGCCGTTGTTACAGATGCGTTTTTGTTTTTGAGT
>CAZKAL010000026.1:0-5039 GCA_964550995.1 uncultured Candidatus Saccharibacteria bacterium
TCCATGTTAGCTAATATCACCTTGAGAGGTGCAAAATCTAACATGAATTGGCGACACGTTCCACATGGGGAAAGAGGTGCTTCCGCTTCCCCCACAATGGCTAACGTCTTTGGTGTTTTACCTGCTAGTATCGCATTAGCTAACGCGATACGTTCAGCACATACGCCAACAGACGAACACGATGCTTCTACGTTAGCACCATGATATATTGACCCATCAGTGCAAAGCACAGACGCACCTACGCGATAACCAGAATAAGGTGCCCTTGCGGTTTCCCTTGCACTAATCGCTTGTGCTACTAATGGGTTCATGCTATTACCTTAGTAGGCAAGATTACTCCATTGTATTGCTCTGGTAGAGATTGAACCTCTAACGTGCCATTAGATGCAAAGTAATCTTCAAAGGGTATCCATTCTTTATTGACTAGAAAACCCCAATTACGAACACGTTTGAAAGTTCCAAACAATGTCCAAACGTCACCCTCTGTGCCTTTAATCAATTCGACACGATGGAGCGATTTTGCGCTTCGACAAGAAACATCTCCTGCAACTCGCCTTATACTTTTTTCGTTATCGCCTATGTGTTCAATGTATCCATTTTTTAGGATACAACCAAACGATGCCCAAGGGTGATCGTGAACGTCAACAGCATCGCTCATATAAAAACGATGTATCATCAATTCAAAATATTTGGATTTGACCAAATAAAAACGCTCCATATATAATGAGGGTTTCCCATCTGAGCCTTTGCGGAATAGCTCACGCTTCCCACCACGCCTCTCAATCCATGACGCTAATTTCTCGAACCACTGCATTTCAGTTTTTCCTTTGTTTCAATGCTTATGAACAGAGTATATAGAAGAAAATCGAAAATGTCAAGGAAAAAATGAATTAAATTGCATCTTTTTTTCCTTGACAAGATTTCCCTTATATATCAATGACTTAGCGGCGGGCCGGGGCGCCTCCAACCCCTTGATTTTATTGGTATATTGCTGTATACTGTAAAACATCGTAGACCGATAAAGCGGATTCTACCATGAGATACACGAATACGCCAAACCCTGCCAAAGTAATGCCAACATTTTGCATACGCTTCTCCCTTAAATTTGTGATACCCAACGAGCCATATTTATTGGCAAGTAGGTTAATCTTTCTTCAATATACTGTTTAGCATATTGAGCAATCTTTAGAACATCATTGTTTAATTTCTTTGCCATTTTAAAAGCAACAGCAATAAAAGCTGTAGCTTGTTTAATTGAGCATTGGAAAAATTCAGAACGCCCCGAAATAATAGCTTTCGGTAATTCTGAACTTTGTCCGTATTTTACGAGAGCGTAGGCTTGCGCTAAGTGTTCTACTGCTTCCGCAAGCTGTCGATTGACTTTTCGACTTTGCCACTCGACAGACATGGGATAGTTATAGACACGACCCTTTTTAGAAGTCCATTTTGCAATTTGTTTTTTACGTTGCTCAGGATTGACAGCCACACCAATTTTACTTACATTCGGCAAGCTCTCATAGGTCATAATGTAAACGCTCGATGGCTTAGTTGTATGACTGTCAAATATTTCTTCCATTATTTCATCGCCCTCAATTTCTCACGAGTATTCCAAGCGTTATATGTTTCTACCCAATGGTTGACTGCTTCGTAATATCCCATTCGATAATCTTGACTGATTACCCTATGGAAAAAAGGATGATGAGCAAAAGCCACATCGCTATGGTCACAAGCTCTAAATGTGTCGCAATCACCGATAAGATAACAAGGTGTGTCACTTGATAATGCTCCACCAATCTCGACCAATACGCCACGCTGTTCATCCCCTTCCTCTGCATATGCAATTAAGAGGTCTGCTTTAACAACCTCTGTTGCACACTCTGTCCACAATACTCTTTTCTCAGCATTGGTCAGTTTTTTAGCTCCTGTGGGATTATCTTTCGTGCCACATGGAATGTTGATCCAATTAGAGATGATATTGAAGTCATCTTCATCCCTAAGTTTTAACCATTTCTCAGCGTGCCAAATTTTGCTGGCTGAGTAGATAGTTGGTCTATATCGCATTTTCTGCCTTTCGCTGTTAATCATGTGAGTATTATACACACATAAATCTCATTTGTCAAGTAAAAAATGACTATGCCACTTTGGCATAATTATGCACATAACTTTGGTTATACACATCCCCATTTTCTAGCATTTTCTTATCCTCGTAAGGTGCAGCCATTCGACGATAGATTTCCAACTTAGCACATTCAAGCACACCAACCACTTGATTTAGGTTAGCATAATTGAAACCATACTCTGCCAAGTATTCATCAAGTAATGAACTAATCATGTAATTGAGTTCACCCTCATTATTTGGAAATGCACCGTCATCAATTTGGTTACGATTCTCTTCAGTAATATATGGCATTGTCTTCCTTTCTGTTGACATTGTAAAAGCATTATATACCCCTAAATCTGATTTGTCAAGTAAAAAATGCGCTTAAAGCGCATTTAATTTATCCTTATATATCAATGGGTTAGCCGCGGGCCGGGGCGCTCCTAAGTCTTTGAAACTAAAAGAGAATTGGTGCGTAGAGATGGAATCGAACCACCACAGCCAGACGGCGACAGATTTACAGTCTGCGGAACTCGCCAATGTTCAGCCTACGCATTAACGTTTTGACTTTGCCAGTTTCTTTAGAATTAATACCACCATTTCAAAATTTGGGTGGTCTTGATTTTGTATACCAAGATTCCTCAGTAACCAACGCACATTCTCAGGTTTAGTCGTGTCTCGCCGAATTTCGGGAATAGTCATATCTGACGGCAAGGTAATATTATCTATCATGAGATTTTTACCAATATTGCAACTTGAAATCCTAATAGGATTATAGGCACAATGGTTCTAATTAATTCCATTGTGTGGTTCATATTATCTAGTTTAACTTCTAGATTGGTTTTCTTTTTTAACATTTACATACACCTTGTTGTAAAAAGTTGGAGTAAGCCAAACCCACCCCATAAGTTAAGAAATACTGATACATATAAAAATGTGTGCGCACTTCTTAACTTATCTTTGAGTTCTTTCTCAGTAAGATTAGAGAACATCTGAAGCGTAACCATAGTCCTCATCAGTTCCCCATCCTGCGGAAGCTAACGCATCGGCATCTGCCTCTACGTCTGACGCGACATCATTCCAATAATCGCGCACTTCGACTTCGTCTTGACGCATAAGCATTTCTGCTTCGTCAAGAATGTCTGCTTCTCGCTGTGAAAGGGCTGACTGCTTTGTGGTAAATACTGCCACCACATCGCGGAGTTCCTCTTCTGTGAGGAATTGCAAATCGTGAATTTCAAGATTGGACTTGTCAAAACCTTTTGCCATTTTTTTTCCTTCCGTTGATTTAATGCTCATTATATAGAGTTAAATCCTAAATGTCAATAGAAAAGTAACTTACCCTTCATTTTCTTACAAGGTGTGGCATTTATGTCACACTGGTACAAACGCTACTAGTGCGAATATAAATATTGCAAACATAGCTACTATAAACACGAAATCTACTAAGGTTAACCAAATCATTTCGGGTGATAGATTTTTAACTATTATCTCGGCTATCAGGTGCATTGTCTCTCACTTTCTCGAAAGTTTCATCAGTGTCCCACATAGCCGAATTAATCAGCTCCATGTTACGTTTGAATTTGTCCACGGCTTCGTCATGCTCGCGAACCCAATTCCAAAATATTTTATGACCTTGTTTCATTATGTAAGAATTATACATGAATAAATCTGATTTGTCAAGTAAAAAATGCAACTTTCTCGAAATTAATTATCCAATGATTTCAATGGCTTAGCGACGGGCCGGGGGCGACCTAAGGCGTTGAAATGCAAGCGGTTTTTTACGCTTGCACTTCTAAGTCTTCACCTGTCTCAAATTCATGCGTGTAGAACATATCGTCAGTGTGTTCCTCATCAGTGAAACGGTCATCTTCGTGGATTTCAATTTGTTGGTTTACTATTTCAAACGTTGGTATCTTTGAGCAGTCTAAGTTAAACACATCGAGTTCGTTTAACTCGGCATCTAGAATTGTTACCATTACCCCACCAAACCACGCATACACACGCTCGTCACCTTCTTTGGAAGTAAACACACGCACCAATTCCGCACTGTCTAAATTTTCAAGATTTGCAAGTTCCATCTTTAACCTCCGATTAAATATTTAATTAAACCTGATAGGGCAATCACAGCAGACACGCCATTAAGCAAGAGTAAAGAGCGATCATGCCACATATAACCCACCCATGCCCACGCTGTTGTTCCTACAATCATAAAAAACAAATTAAGTGGATATATATTTGTAGACGTAAAAGTTAAACCTACTAATAGCACGATAGAGGCAATCCATTTAACCCACCAAGTAATATCACCTTTTGGTGTAATTTTATTTACAATGTTCATGCTAACCTTTCGTTTACCTTTACGCTATTAAGTCCAACTATTCCCAACTCTCTTACTCGACTGAGAACTGATGTATTATCTTCAAACATAAACTTTGGAATACTCTTAAACTGTTTTAGATTAAATAGTTTCTTTAGTTTGTTTGCTTTTAATTCTGCATCAGCTTTTGACATTTCAGTTTTATTTCGACTTAGAACTAGATTGGGTTTTATACCTTGGTTTTCTAAGAAATCGAAATCTGGCTGTTGCATATTTCTGGCTGTTGCTACTACTACAAAATCATCACTCGCTATGGTTTGCTTCATAAACTTTGCTAGTGGTAGCAATGTATCCTTGTGGATATTTTCAGCGTTTGCTTTATTGAAAAATCCGATTAGGTTAATAGACCCATCTGGATTTCGTGGTGTTCGATGCTCACTGTTAATTACTGTGCCATCTAAGTCGAAAATTATTACTCTCTTAATCATGGGTAGATTATATACGAACGAAGCCAATAAGTCAAATCACTGTGTCGCTAACCCATTGAAACTAAACACTAAATCAGCGTTTTTTATCATGAATTTATCTTTATTTATCAATAACTTAGTTTTCAACTTTTTT
>CAZKAL010000026.1:5139-7238 GCA_964550995.1 uncultured Candidatus Saccharibacteria bacterium
GAAAATCATACTTATATTTCAATGACTTAGCGGGCGCGGCCGGGCTACCAAATAACCCTTTATTATCAATAACTTAGAGTCGGCCCGGGCCCCCGATTTTCCCTTTAAAATCAAGTGGTTACGGGAAGTTAGTAATAGTTTTTCCAATAACCATATTCTTGATTGGCAAGCTCGCGTTCCTTTTCGACGCCATATTCTTTGTCGACTTGCTCGCGCTTGACGCGATTTATAACAAAAGTTATTTTCCGCAATTTTTCGGAAACTTCCCTGTCGTCAGCATTGCTCATGCCTGCCAATGCGCCATTCAATTCGTTGCGCAGTTCTTGCTGTTTTCTAACCAAATGCTCAAGAGCCATTTTTATTCCCCTTCATTACGATTTTGATTTTGCCAACGCTCCCATGCGAGCGCACTCTTTAACCAACCAAGCTTAAACTCTTTGCTTCCATTGCTTCCGAATTTTGCAACAGCATTTTCCAATTCAGCTTCGAGTTCCTCGGTAAAAAATTTCAAACCTTGTTCCATTTTACATCCTTAAAAATTTGGGAGGGATTTTCAGTGTCTCTTAAACCTAGCTTCGATTTTCAGTGTCTCTTAAACCTAACCTTGATTTTCAGTGTCTCTTAAACCTAACCTTGCGGTTCCAGTAATCTCGGTTCCAGTAATCTCAGTTCCAGTAATCCTTCCTATTGATTTATTACGTAGAGTATACAGCAAAACGTAACCCTTTGCAAATCGTCGAGCCTGTAACCTATTGAAACTAAACACGAAATCGGCGTTTTTGACCATGAATTTATCCTTTAATATCAATAACTTAAAATGCAACTTTTTTTCGTTTTATGTCGTTTTTTATTAGAGTGTGGTAAAAATGCAACACCCTTCAAAAACCCTTTAATATCAATGACTTAGCCAGGCACCGGCCCCCCGATTTTCCCTTTAATATCAATGGGTTATGCGGGATTTCTCCAAACGCATAATGCACAACCAACCCCTATTAATGGTGCGGCTATGGTAGCCAATAATGCGTTTAATGGATCCATTAAGACGCCAAAAAGCAATGCGAAGGTTGCACCGAAGAAAATTAGAAAGCAAACAAACGCTGTGCCGAGTGCCAAGTTTCTCATTATGCCCAATCCTCTAATTCGTCTTCCTCGTCCCAACCTGCAACAATAATTGTATCGTTGCGGCTTGACTGTTCCATTTCTGCTCGGTCGAGTATGTTAGCTTCGTGCTCTGTCATACCATGATCGAGCGTGTGCAACCGAACGATTAACGCGTCGAGTTCGTTATCGGTTAACGTCTCGACAATCTCGGGGTCTTGTATAATGTGCATTATAACCTCACCTTTGGGCGATTGTTTAGTTGATTAAGCGGTGAACCATATTTCCGAATGAAATGGCGACCACGCTCGGATGCGTTCATTTCGGTAAACTTATCCCAGCAGCTCTTATTCCACATTGCATCAAGCCGTTGTGCTGTAGATGCACGACGCACCGCACGCTCGGCATTTTCTAACGCTTTAATAGCGGAATCCATGCTTAGGTTATTAGTGGTCATTTCGTGGGTTATCATATCCTTAAATTTTCCCATATCCTTACCCCCAAGGTGTTGGTGTGTTTTCGAGCTTCTCATTAGCGAGCTGCTCGGCTTTTGCTTCCGAAAATCCTTCAGCGAGGAATTCCTCGAACCAATTTTCTAAAAGCATCTCGTTAACTGTGTTTGACATCTTTTCTCTTTCTCTCAGTGTATGCAAGCATTATACAGCAATTTGCTATATGTGTCTACCCCTAAAATGCGTTTGATTGCATTTTATTTGGTTATGTGGCATTTATGCAACAGCCTTCCAAATCTTGTTAATGTATGCTGGCTTGCCAGCATTACGGCAATGGTAGCCACCCCATTTATTTTTAAGGGTCTTTCCATCTTGCTCGATGTACAGGATGGCCCACCATTCGTTAGGTTGACCGACTAAGTGCTTAACTAATTCGACGGTTGTGCTAACGCTACGTCCACCGAATGTGTTGGTTGTGTAAGTTTTAATCATAGTATATATATAAGCATTCCGACCCCAAATGTCAAGGGGTAGACGTAAAAAAAGTGT
>CAZKAL010000026.1:7338-10720 GCA_964550995.1 uncultured Candidatus Saccharibacteria bacterium
CTAACCTATTGAAATCATTGACGAAATCGGGCGCCGGGCCGCCCGTAAGCCTTTGATATTAAAGGGCTTTTACGCTTACGAATTTATAACAATTCGCAACCGATGCTTTCCAAAGGGTGACCGCGTGGCTAGGTGTAACCGCGCCGACTAACTGAAACAATTGCCGCCCTGTCGGTGTGGTATAGGTGACCTTGTAGTGCTGATGCTTCATTGTGTCAGCCTCGGATTTTTAGCGATACCCCACAACATCAACAGCGAGCCTATAGCGCCAAGGGTGGCACCGAGTGCCAAGCTACCGCTGCCCTCAATGAAGCCAACCCCTGCGACTATGCAACCGAAGCCTAGCATTAACCTAATCATGACCGCACCGCCTTCATCCATGCCTCATAATATTCTATGGCTTTGGCTGTTAGCTTTTCAGCCTCGGTTAAATCTTTCTCAGCTTTGGCGGCTTGCTTGTAGCGATCCGACATTGAATACAGAACGTCTGTTTTGATTGACATGAGCCTACTCCCAATTCATAGCCGCTAAGATAAAGCGGTCAGTGTTAAAGCGTGGATTAGTTGCCGCCAACTGTTTGGCAATAATTTTAACCTGCTCAATCGTGGCGTTAGCCTCGACTAAAGCGTCTGCGATAATTTGAAAATGTTTTCTAGTCATTTGATGTCCTTTCCATCGATTCAATAAGGGTATTATATAGCAATCCTGTATATACGTCAACAATAAAATGCGCCTTGATTGCATTTTATTGTAAGGTGTGACATTTCAGCCACACCTCGCTCTGTGCCTGATGCCGTTGATCTCGGCTTGAAATGCTCGGCGTGCCCGCTCCCATTTCCTGCAATCGAATTCTTTACGGCGGGGCTTCAAGCGTGGCGTGTCGGTGTTACCTTTAATCTGGGTATTGCAAACGTAGCAGAGAACCTGCAAATTGTCGACCGTATCGGCTCCGTTCTTGCTCTGGGGCACAACATGGTCAATCTGTAGTGACCGATGGTCGGCACAACCGCAGACGGCGCAAGCGTGGTTGTATTCTTTTAAGACTGCTTCGCGGGTCGCTCTGTTTCTGATCTTTGCCATCTGACTAGTTCCCTTGTTTGTTTCGATGGTGTATAGTCGCACATATAAGCCGATATGTCAACACCTAATTAAAAAAAAATAAATTTTTTTTCTATCGAGCGAGACTCCCCGACTAGCTAAAAAATCAGGATTTCCCCCGGTCAAGGGGGCGGTTATCGAGACTAGTGTCTGGCGCTCGAGTTGCTCCCATTGCCAGAAACTATCCCTGGGAAATTTTTCAAAAAGCATAGGAGTGGGAGACTCTTTAAAAATTAAAGTTGACTTACTTGCCAAGACGAAGTATACTGTATATATGGGAGTTAAATTTAAATGGCTAGTGTTAGAACTCAAGTTGTAGATTTATTAGTTAACGAGTTAAAAAAGATCGACGGGGCTACCGCTACAAGTAGCCCCGGTAATTTTATTGATCCGTATGTCTTTAAGTCTAACGTCTTTGATGAAAACGTATTTCGAAATTGGAAATATTTAGAAGAAATAAATGATTTTCCGACGGTTTGTTTTATGGTAGGTGCTGTTACTAGACAGCATGTAGGAGGGGATGTTAGGTATGAGTTTTTTGAGGTTAATTTTCGCGGGTACGTCCACGGAGAAGATTCTCTGAATCTAGCTGATGATTTAGCAGATGATATTAATTTTGTAGTAAACAGTTTTAGAGATAATGCTTTAATAACCAATAGTTCTTTAGAAGTATCGGATGCATTAGTTCTATCTTTAAGCACAGACGAAGGTCTATATGATCCTTATGGGATCTGTGATGTTAGGTCTCAAATTTCCTATCGCTATCATCTTGCTTAATTTTTTAATTTGCAAATTTATATTAAATAATCTATACTAGACAGGAATGACAAAATGTCAGGAAAAACTAATGGAGCTTTAGCTCCAACTACAATTGCAGACGCTTTAAATAAGACTTTGGAGACTCCTTCCTTAGATCCTATACTATTATCTGTTGCAAATGAATTTTTAGGTGGAACCGATGTAACGGAGATTGCCGATAAGTTTGAGATATCAACTGATCGTGTTACTCAAATTGTAGAAAAAAAAGAAGTCAAAAACTATATAGATAATGTCTATTTGACTCAGGGATACCTGAATCGAATTAAGCGAATTAACATTATTAACAGCGTCATCGAACAAAAGTTAACGGAGGCTGTTGAAACTGGTCAATATTCCAAAAAAGATTTATTAGATTGGATGAAGCACTTACATGAGGTAGAGACTGCAGCTCGACCGAAAGATAAAGGGCCAACTGTAGCAGTTCAGGTAAATAACTATGATTCACTAATGAAAGAGGTGTTAGATTAATGTCGGCAAATTCGATAATGCCGGAGGATGGTCGTGGTAATGATATGCCAGTACTATCCTTTAGGACAACCAAGGGAACTGCTAATACATTTGCTTCGACAGTAACAACATCTGCTGTACGATTAGGGCCTTTTAGTGAGAATCAACAAATTTTAACTATGTACTCCAACGCAGATGTTTATTTTTCGACAGGTAATAGTTCGGTAACGGCTACTACTAATTCACATTTTTTTCCTTCCGGTTTATATTATGATTTTAATGTATACTATGGGGGAACTCAGTTTAACGCCTCTGGAGGCGATCAATATATTTCATTAGTTACTTCAGACTCTTCGAAAGACGCGAACGTTCATATATCTGAAAGGTTATAAGTAAATGAGATTAGGATTAGGGTTAGGATTTCTTCATCGCCTTATTACTGCAGTTGTTGACGAAGTTCCCTCGGTAACAAAATTTCTTTTACAAGAAGATGGCGATTTCATAATGTTGGAAGAGCCTATTCAATTATTTACTCAATCGGGTGATAATTTAATTACTCAGGATGGTTTCTCATTAGTTGCAGCACAGTCAGAAGCTTCTGGTCAAATAGAATTGGAGCAATAAGGTAAATGGCGAATAAAAAAATTACGGAACTAACAGAGTTAACAGCAACTAATATTGCTAATAACGATGTGTTAGCCATAGTAGATGTGGGAGGGGATGAAACTAAAAAAGTTTCAATCTCTTCGTTGCGTGATATTTTTGATGATAATGTTTCTATTGATACAGCGAAGATAGTTTATGGCTTAACAGGTGCTAACACTAATATATCTACTTTAAGTGTTAATACTTTACCATTAATAGGTGGAACGGTCACAGGACCGATGGTAACCTACAGTATTAATAGTTCTAGTAATGTTAGTATTGCTCAGAGTTTAGCCATTGGATATGTTGACCATCGTATACCCCAGGCAAATTTGGACGTCAAAGATAATGTATACATCGGCGGCGCTACTAC
>CAZKAL010000027.1:0-10380 GCA_964550995.1 uncultured Candidatus Saccharibacteria bacterium
CGAACTTAATCAATACGATGTTAAATGGTTAAGATATTCAATGGATATTCCCGTAGTAAAGTCTAATTAGTAAGAATTTTTAAGGAAGGATGAACATGCCTAAAAAAGAATCAGTAGAAGTTGAAATAAAGCAAGAAGATGAGACAATTAAGAAGATTTCAATTTATGTTGAAAGACCAAATAATAGTATTGTTGCGGCATCAGATAAATACAAGGCTAAAGTATGGAATCAATGTTTAGCCGAAGGAATCTTAACAAAGATGGAACTCGCAAAAACTATGAAGGAACGCAAAATATGGGATGAAGATAAAGATAAACGACAAGCCGAGATAATAGCAGAAATTGCTAAAAAAGAAAGATCTCTATATCTTGGTGACGGTAAAAAGAGAACTGTTTCTGATGGTAGGAATGTAGCTATCGAAATTAGAAAATTAAGGAATGAACTTAGAGATTTAATGGGCGAAAGGATTTCTCTAGAAGAGAATACTGCAGAGTCAATTTCTGACAATGCTAAATTTGATTATTTAGTATCAGAATGCACTAAGCATGAAAATGGAGACCGTGTATATGAATCTTTAGAGGATTACAATTCTAAAAGTGCTGATGAAATAGCACTTGCGGCTGCAGGAAAATTAGCACAAATACTGTATTCATTAGATGATAACTTTGAGAACAATCTTCCTGAAAATAAATGGTTAACACGTTATGGACTTACTGACAAAGATGGTCATTTAATTAACGAAGAAAGTAAGAAGGTAGATGTTAGTGGTAGAGTTGTTGATGATGACGGTTATTATAGGAACGATGATGGGCAACGTATAGATGTAGACGGTAATCTACTTGAAGAAGACGGAACATATGTTCAAACGGCTGAATATGAAGACGATAGAAAACCAGTTAAGAAAACAACACGAAAGAAAACAGTACAAGCGGACAGCTAATGGTTAGTGCCATCATTTTATAGAGAGATTGTCAGATGGCAGAGAAATTTGTTCTAACATTACAAGTTAATTTACAAGGTCCACAATCCGGTCAGACACGTCGAGTTTTAAATCAGATACAAAGTCAATTATCTGGCGTTAAAGTTGACGTTAAACTGAATGGTGCTGATCGTGCTGTTGCAGGTATGAAGAATATCAAAAATTCGACAGATGCTGCCGATGCCTCTGTTAAGAAATTGGGTAAGTCTTTCTTAGCTACTTCTAGGAGATTTGCGGCTTTTGCAATTGCCACTAGAACTATTAGTCTTTTGTCTAATAAACTTGGTGCTGCTACAGAAGAAGCTATTAAATTCCAAAGGGAAATGAATAAGATACGACAGGTGACCGGGCAAACAGTCGGTCAACTGAAGTTTCTTGAAAAAACTATTACTAATCTTTCGGTTAAGTTAGGTGTTGCATCTGGTGAGTTGGTCACTGTCGCTAGAGTTTTGTCACAAGCTGGATTTAGAGCTAGAGATCTAGAAGTTGCACTTGGTACTCTTGCCAAAACCGCATTAGCACCAACATTTGAGGATCTTACTAAAACTACCGAAGGTGCCATTGCGATTTTCAATCAGTTTGGTAAAGGAGCTGATGCATTAGAAGGTCAACTTGGTGCTATTAATGCGGTTGCTGGTAAATTTGCTGTTGAAGCTGGTGACCTGATTGGAGTTGTCCGACGTGCTGGTGGTGTATTTAAGGCTGCTGGTGGTGACTTGAATGAGCTTATTGCATTGTTTACCGCTGTTAGATCTACAACTCGTGAAAGTGCTGAAAGTATTTCGACTGGTCTTAGGACTATCTTTACGAGAATTCAGAGACCGAAAACCCTTGAATTTCTTAAGAAATATAACATTGAATTAACAAAAATGGGTAAATTTGTTGGTCCATTTGAGGCTGTTAGGAGATTAAGCAAAGCATTTCAAGAGCTTGAGGAAGGTGATGTTAGAATTACTGAGATTGGTGAGGAATTAGCTGGATTCCGCCAAATTGGTAAGGTTATCCCTCTGCTCCAACAATTTGCAGTAGCAGAAGAGGCAAGGCAAGTAGCGTTAGCTGGTGGGCAATCTCTTACTAGGGATGCTGCAACCGCTCAAGAATCGTTAGCTGTTCAGATCGCAAAAGTTAGAGAAGAATGGACAGCACTAGTTAGAAGTTTTGCTGATACTGGTACATTTAAAGTATTAGTTGGTACTACATTGGAATTAGCTAGTGCATTAGCTAAAGTTCTTGAGTCGTTAAAACCCTTATTGCCAGCCATAACCGCATTTGCTGGTGTCAAGTTGGGCGGTGTTGCTTTAGGTGCTTTAGGTATTGGCAGAAGAAAAAACTTCGGTGGTCCGGTTGGGCTTGCTCGTGGAGGTGTTGTTCCGGGTACTGGTAATCGAGATTCTGTACCGGCCATGTTGACTCCGGGTGAGTTTGTAATTAAGAAAAGTAGTGTTGGCAAGATCGGTGCTGGTAACCTTGCAGCTATGAATGGGTATGCTGGTGGTGGACAGGTAATGACTGTCACACGTAAAAAAAGGAGTTTAGAGAAAGCATATCCCACTATTAAGAAATTACGGCTTGACCCAAAGAAAAACTATTCAATTAAGTTAGAGAGACAGTCTTACAATAAAGACAGCAATGAGGGTCGTCAAATACTGGCCAATATGATTAAAAGAAAAAGGCAAAATCCTGATGGTAAATTTAATTGGCCTCATTTCGAAGAAGCAATAAGTGACATAATTAAAATACCAGCCGCTAAAGGTAATAGTCCATTAGATTATCCCCCAGACCCAGGTGAAGCTAAGTTCATGAAATGGGGTGCGAAATATAAAACTGATGGAGATAAAGGGAATTTACCCCAGACCTACTTAGCAAAGGCTCTATTAGATCCCGCAACTCAAAGTCAAGTATTACGGGCTGCTACTACTGGTCCCGGTCGGAAAGGTGGTCGGAAAGGTAAGAGTCAACGCGGAGGTCTAAAAAGTCCTCCAAAAGTTAACGCTTACTATCCCGATAATGGGAAACAATGGTCAGGCATTATAAGATCACATGTTTCAGGTAAACAGGCCGATGAGACGCAGTATGGCGGCGTTGCTCTTGCTAGTGGCGGTGCTGTTCCAGCTATGCTTACCCCTGGTGAATTTG
The DNA here is from genome assembly GCA_964550995.1 of uncultured Candidatus Saccharibacteria bacterium. GTDB lineage: Bacteria > Patescibacteriota > Saccharimonadia > Saccharimonadales > SZUA-47 > CAZKAL01. Next base: position 3,117 of record CAZKAL010000027.1, read on the forward strand.
TGTTTAACAAGCAAGCTGCAAGTTCAATTGGTAGCACAAACCTTAATCGTATGAACAAACATGGGGTTACTGGTTTTAATAGAGGCGGTGGAGTTGGAGGTGCTGGTTTAGCAATAGGTCTAGGTGCTTCGGCTTTGGCTGGCACTGCTTTTGGTGGTGATGAAACATCTGAAGTAATGAGCACACTTACCGCTGCCATAACTGCTGCAACAATTCAGTATTCAATTATGAACGATGCGTTAGGCGATAACACTAAAGAAGTTAAAGAAAATACTGAAGAAGATAAAAAGAAGCCGGACAAAAAGGACAAGGACAAGAAAAAACTAAATATAAAAATTGATACGAAGCCGCTAAATAAAGTAGCAAACAAGTTAACGACAGTATCACGTCTGTTAAAGACAGCAGCGAAGACATTAGGAAAATCGGCAGGTAGTTTAGAAACTGCAGCGGCGTCCAGTAGAGCAAAAGATGCCAAGCGAAGTGGTAAAGGTATGGATGTGGCCGCGATGGGGCAAGACAAATCAGCTCGTAGAGCAGCCGCAAAAAAAGCAGATGCAAGAAGAAAGAAAGAGGCGGAACGTTTTAATCAGCCTCATAAAGTTGCTCCAATTTCGCAACTAGGCATGATGAGAGCGGGTATAGGTGCGGCTGGTATGGGTCCAGTTAAGAAAACGCCGGATATCTCTGCAGAGGATTTGGCTAGAACTGGTAGAGGAGCCGTGAGTCCTGCAGCAAGACAAGTTGCAGCAGCCGGTGGGGTCGAAAAGGCGACTGCTGACGAAGAGGCAATACGTAAAGCGAAGAGAAGGGAAGACGATAAAGCAGCAGCTAGAGACAAACGTCTTCAAGAATTCCGGTCTATAGACAGGAGAAATGATCGAAGGGGTCGCACAAGAGCTTCGATAGGCACCTTGCAGGAAATACAAAAGGGAGGTGCTAGCAAAAAAGAACTTCTTGCTTCTGCAAGATTTGAACGAAGGCAATTTAGAAAGTCAACAGGTGCGTCACCAGAAGAACTAAAAAGATTCGATGCGGCGTTAGCACAGAATGTTAAGGGACTAAAAGTAAAAACAGAAGTAACTAAAAAAGATACAGCAGCACAGAAAGCAGCTATAGCATCAACTAAACGACTTTCAATAGCACAAGTTCCACCGACAACTAATTTAAAGAAACTTGGTTTCGCAGCTAGGCAAGCTTCGAAAAAACTACGCAGTATGTCTGGAAAGGCGTTAGCGGGACTAGGTGCGGGTTTATCAGCGGCTAGTGTCGCTGCTAACTATTTTGCAAACCAAGCTCAAAAAGCCGCCGATGCTGCCATTGAAGAAGGAGATATTGCAGGTACGAAGCAGGCTGTTGGGGGTGCAACATTTATGAGAAACCTTGGCGGTATTGCTGCGGGTGCTGCTGGCGGTGCTTTAGCGGGTTCTATGTTTGGACCATGGGGTACTTTGATTGGTGCCGTTGGAGGTGGTGCTTTAGCGTTTTTGAATATGAGCGATGGCACTAAAGAAATGGACGAAGCTATGCGTAAGTTGGCTGATAATTCTATAGCTAAAGCTAGTAAATTTCTAAATGAGTTCGCCGCAGGAGAAGGCAGTCTTCAGCAATTTTCAAGCGATTTCGCAAGTAGTCTTAGCACAACAAGACGAGCTTTGCAAGAGACAAGTAAAGGAATCACTGCAGAAGATAGAAAGAAAGAATTAGCGTTACAAAAAGCTGCTGCAGTACAAATTGGACTCAGAGCAAAAAGTGAAGGTGAATTAAATGCTGCTCTAGCACAGATAAATGTAGCGGGTGGACAAGTTCCTTCATCTTTGAAAAGACTTGCACAATCATCATTTGACGCGGCTAAAGCACAAGAGGCACTTGTTAAAGTAAATCTTGATAGTATCGAAGTAATGTCTGGTTTTGCTCGTGCCCAAACTGCTGTTGATAATCTTATTGCGGGATTTGAAACCGGGTCTTCCCAAATTGCATTATCTCTTAATACATTTAAAACAGCGTCTACTACGGTTGGTGGAGCTGCCAAAGGTAATGAAGCGATAACAAATATTATGGAGGAACTTACGCCTGCATTAGCTGGTACTAGTGTTGGAGGAGCCGTGCAGCGTTCAGCCGAATCTGCAAGATCTGCTAATACTTTTATGTCCACTTTACAAGGTGAACTAAGAGATTTAACTGACATACAAGTAGACGATCCAGCAGCAGCTAGGGCACTCGTAGAAGATAGAATCAATGCACTGGCCGCTGATGCACAAGATCCTCGTGTAGCACAACTTGTACAAGGTGCTCTCGGCAAAGCACTTGATCAAGTAGACTTCACAGGAGACGTTGCTGACCTTTCTCCCATAGTTGAAGCAATGAGAACAGGTGTTATAGATCCATTGTCTAAAGATTTCATAGTTGCTGCTGAAGCGATGGCCAAGCATGAGCAGGACATGAACAAGGTCATACAGCAAAGGATTAATTCTGAACTTAAATTAGTAGATGTTCAACGAAAAGCTATAGATGTTCAAATTGAAGCTGAGAAAAACATAGCTAAATTTGGTGGGGGACAATTTACTCCCGGTAGAGAAGCTGATCTTAGAAGGCAACAATTTAATATATCTGCTCAAAACGCTGGTATTGGTGGATTGCAAGGAAATTCTGTTGCTGAAATTCGACGAGCTGGTAATCAAATTCGGTCAAACTTTGGAGGTCAAGAATTAGAGGCTCGTTCCAGAGGCGTGTCGGGAGCAGGTGGTTTAAAACTTGATGCAGACAAACGTAAAGATTTAGTTAAATTAAATGAAACATTACTTCAGCATACACGGAGGTTAATCAAAACAAAAGAAGAAGAATTAGCAATTGCTAAGAAACAAAATGAACTATCAAGGTCAAGTTTAGACAGTCTTTTAGAAGGCGATTTTGAAGGTTTCTTTAGTGGTCAGGCCGCATCAGCCGCTGCTTCAACACTTCGTACAGGGGGAGATATATCACAGTTTAGTCAAAGTGATCTCAATACAGCACTTAAATCTCTTAGGGGGCAAGTGTCGGCACAAGAGTTAGCACGAATTTCTGCACCAGTATTTGCTCGTATGGGATTAGGTGGCAGTGCTGCTCAATCATTTGCAGATGCTACTCCAGAGCAGCAAGGTATTCAGCAGGAGATTGTTGCTGCATCACAGGCTATGATAGAATTGGCTAATAATGCTGCAGATATGCAGCGTATGGATGTTAGAACTAAAGAAGTAATTATAGCACAGGCAGACAGGGTATTCTTTGAGAATTTGAATGCACAGATGGGAAATCCTGCTGCACCACAGAATAACAATGTGCCCGCAGCGGCTGCTGGAGGAGGAGGAGCCGCAGGAGGAGCAGGAAGAGGAGGAGGAGCTGGAGCAGGAGGAGGATCTGGAGACGTACTGCAAGCAGAACGAAGAAATATAGAAGATTTGAATCGAGTTGCTGACAAACTTAATAATACAACAATAACACTGTTAGTTCCAGAGCCAATAACGGTAGATGTTAAAGGTGTAGATATAAAAAATATCCAGGATAGTTTAAGACCATTTGTAGTCGATGTTATTAAAACATCTCTTAGGTCCGTAAGGATTACCGAGAGTGGTCCAAACGGTATGGGTCCGGGTTTAGATACTAGCAAGATACCTACAGGCGGCAGTGCTGACACTTAATTTTTATTGGTGGGGATACGAGTGGCTTATTTAAAATCATTAGAATGCTTATGTGTTAAGGGAGGCAGTGGATCTCTTAATGCTAATGCTGGAGTAATTAAAGCTAAATCATCAACCAGCCTTGCCAATATTAAAGCTAAAGTTATTGCTGCTGGATCAATTTGTTCGACAAGTTCGCTGTTTGGTAAAATAATCAGTGTAACCATTAATCATGGTGGTACAGGATACGTTTCAGGAGACTGTGCTCCATACCTAACAGTGACTGGTGGCGGTGGCACTGGAGCAATTCTTGAAGCTGTTGTAACTGATGGTGTTATAACAGGCGTAAATGTTATTAATCCAGGTTCCGGATACACCTCTGCTCCAACAATAACAATTGGGCCAAATCCTTTGTTGTCTTGCTTAGTCTTCCCTGGTACTGGAGCAGAAATTGTTGCTGTTGTGGGTTCTGTTGCTGATGTGGGTTCTTGTATAGCACCATCTATGATTAGGTTGAGAACTTCGCCAGCTAATCTTTCTGGTGTAGCATCTATTTCCTCAAAGCTTAGTGTATCTGGTGCTATGATAGGGGGAGCACTTTTTGCTCTAGGTTCACCTAAGAGTGAACAGTGCGGGGGTGGAATAACCAGCGTAACTATTGAAACTGGTGGTGCTGACTATGAGCCCATACCTGTTACTGAAAGTATACTAGTTTTACCACAATCTGAGAGTGATCCAGTGCCACCTCTTGAGGGAACACAGGATAGTTTTACTTTTCTACTGTCTGGCTCTTACTGTGCTCCAGTATTAACAGTGGTTGGTGGTGGTGGTAGTGGAGCAATTCTTGAAGCCGTCGTTACTCCAGCAATATCAGGCGTCAGCGGCGTAATCACTGGTGTAAATGTTGTTCACCCAGGTGTGGGTTATACTTCAATACCCACAATAGAAATTACGCAAGATCCTTCTTACTGGCCAGGTGGTGACTCTACAACTGAATGTTCCACATTTGGTGCTGGAGCAGTTCTTACTCCTGTTGTAGACTTATCCAATTGTAGAATAACTACAGGTCTTACTGTTGACTATGCGATTAAAAGAAAATTCGATGTATCTGGTGTTTTCACGGCAACATATACCGATAAATTTTCTGGAGATTTTGGGGACTATGAATGTAACCAAAAACTGTTTCCAATTAGTGATATACCTATTGTGTCCGGCCTTGGTATTTTTGTTGGACCACATAATGAAAGCAGTGGGTTATATAACTTTATTGATGAAGGCATTTTCACTGGGGATTATGACAAAAAATTTGGGCAGAGTACTCGTATTTCCGATGATAGAACAAGCTATATCCATCCTTCATCTATTCATACATCGGGACAATTTGAATATAAGTGCGGTATTACAACACCAATTGTTCTTCCGGAACAAACTAGACTAAGAATTAGAGCTTCTGCTCCATTAACCAATCTTGAAGCAAAAATTGCTCCTAGATATACCATTGAAGACATTAAATTTGAAGATCCTTCTGGTAATCTTATTGTGCAATATGATGATATTGTTTTGCGTGGTGATGATGATTATAGTTCCATGAACTATGTCAACTTTACTACATACTCTTCTAATTCTAAGACAAATAAAACATCAGAGTTGTACGGTTGGCAATCAGGATATCCTTTATTACAAGATTCCGGTGTTTACTCTTTATATTTTAAAATAAAAGCAGAAGCATTGGATGATGCTTTTGATACCGGATTCGATTTAGGTTTTGAAGAGAATTATATTTTACCAGAAACGACAGCTAGTGGTAATGATTATTTAGCACTAGACGGTGCTCCTTTAGGTACAATGTCACAGGATTTTCTTAATCCAATAAATGCCATTAGAATATCTGCATTAGAAATATGTAACAGTGGCGGCTATGGTCCAAGGCTTGAAGATAAGCTTAATTTTTACACAGAGGTTAGAAGTACTGGGCATAGAATTGAACGTTCAATATATCCATCTCTTGTTCCAGTTACAAGCTTTGATACTAATATTTATCCATCAGTTAGTAGTGTTTGGTATGCCAATAACAATCCTGAATTTACCAATCAAACTGTTTCAGGTGCATTGAAGGTTCTTGAGAATCTTAACAATAGCAACGATGCTTATTTCATAACGCTTAAATCTACAGATTTGGCTGATTCTGGCAAGCTTACCCTTAAGATGTCCCATACTGGTTCTGATGATCGTGTTGAAGTTACTAATGGTGATTTTAATTTCGCTTTTGATGGTGCTATTGAGACTTCATCAGGAGCCGCAGATACTTGTGTAAAAACAGGTGCATTTAATAGAGAGAAGAAAAACAACGTTGATATTAATGATGGTTTCTTTGTTGTTGACTGTGTTACTCTTAAAGTGCTTGCTAAAAAACAGTCTGGGTCACGAGATTATGCTCTTGATGTTGTTGGGTATAGTGATGATAAAGTTTTAAATGTAACTAGTGCTGTTGGTGGATTCTTACAAAGTATCTCTGGCGTTGGAACATATCCCGTATCGTCTGGATTTGCCGGTGACGACGATCTTGGTGTTAGTTCAGTTGCTGTATCAGAAAATGACCATTATTATGAGGCTAGCGGTAATAATGCTGGTGGAGATCATTATTCATTAGTAGGATCTCCAATTGTTAGTGGTACAGATTTTGCGTGGTATGACATACCATTGCATATTCATGACGATAAGGTTACTCTTGGTAAATCACGAGATTATACTATGAGTTCCTTGTTTGAGAATATGTATCTTGACATATTCCCACTACCAAGCGGAGCCGCTATTGCTAACTTGTATTTATCAGTAAGGTATAGGCCGCAGCATGCTCTTAGGTTGATCACCGAAGGTGGTGAACAAATTAGGAAGATTTCTGATGGCAGACCTGAAGGTAAACTTTATCCTATTTCACGTCAAACTAATGATAGTATTATTAATGCGGGCTCTGGTTATGGACCATTGTCAACCATTGCTGATATTCCTCACGCATATTCTACACCTACTACAATTAAGTCAAACTATTCTCGTAGATGGCGTGGTATGGAAGGAACCGTTAATGGTCCGTTTGATGTAGATCAATTCTCTTTCAGTTTTTATAATCCGCTAGTAGATTTCCCATTCTTATCTGGTTTTTATGATTTTGATTATGATCGTGGTCTTGATATTATCCCGCGTGTTGGTAATCTGAGTGGCACATTAACCACTACCTATTCAAATTATAGGTTTAAAAATATTGGTTGGAGACATACCACCAATGATCTGTTTACAGATCAGCTTCCGGGTTATACTAGTGATTATAAAACAACGGACTGGTCATCATTATCAAATGGTGGAAATAATTTTCAGGGGCATCCTTTATATGGTCAAATTGCTGACGCATTTAATAATGTAGTTAGAATCTCTGGTCATAATTCCAATATTAATTTTGGTGATATTGATGTCGTTCCCGATTCTGGGTTCAGTATGTATTTGAGGTTTTCTCCAGATGTTAATGTGTCTGGTGTAGGTTACGACTTGTTTGATAGCGGAGTTCTATTCTCTAAATGGGAAACGGGTAATGATCTGGAATTCGCACTTGGTTATGC
>CAZKAL010000028.1:0-9982 GCA_964550995.1 uncultured Candidatus Saccharibacteria bacterium
AGCCGATTCAACCACTCTCGCACCTCTCCAGCTCACACAATTATAATAGAGTTTAGATTCTTTTCCTATGTTGTATACATCAAACTAAAAACCCCGCTCTTTCAAGTGAGGATTTTAGTCTGGCGGAGAGGGAGGGATTCGAACCCTCGAGACCCTTGCGGGCCTGCTTGTTTTCAAGACAAGTCGATTCAACCACTCTCGCACCTCTCCAGCTTGCATGATTATAACAGAGATAAACTCTTATATCTACTGTGGTTTGGCGGAGAGAACAGGATGAGTGGTCTGCTCAATCCAGTCGCCCTCCGCCAAAAAGCGGATGGGGACTGAGACTGATCTGCGAACCTTTTTTGCGATAAGCAAAAATACCAGGTTCGAATTCACTTCATCATCAAACTAAAAACAAGGCAGATCCTTGAGTTTAGTTTGATGGAACATACGAGTCTAGAACTAGGACAGTGTCTCACATTTAATTCTTCTTAACGAACTGAGTACTTGGTACATCACCACCATTGAAAACTACTTTACCATCAGAACCAATAACAATGTCACCACTAGTATGTTCTTTCGAGGCTTCAACTTTGACATCATGATGGCTGCTAATCGCCTTCGCTATATTTATCCCATATGCAACTTCAGCCGCTGTTGAACAAGCTTTTAGAATGACCCTGAAGTTACTACCCAAATGACGGCGATAAGTATTTGCCCTTTGCCCATTCAATGGTTCTCTCATGTAATCATCAGTGTCAAGGTGTTGTCCTTGCGTACCAAGCAGAATACCCTTAGGGTTTGCGTGTCCATCAATAACAAAGTTATCGAGAGCATTGTCTGTCTCTGGATCACGCCCCATAGCACGCTCTCGGTTACCAATAGACACAGCTACCTTGGACAGCTCAATCCTATCGTTCACTTCAAAATTAAACAAACCATCTTCTCCAAATACGCGCTCAAAACTTTTGCCTACATCAGAAACTGCACTGTTCCAATCGGCGCGTGCACTCACAACAACATTTCTAGTGGGCACCTCTCCAGACTTCCAACTAATCATCTGATTATGTAGCTGCTCGGGGTGGTACCTTATAAAGTTGTAGATACCAAATGTATTAGATAGTTCAATAGTCTCCTCGATACCAAATCGCTCCACATAATTAGTGAGCGCCTTAGTCTGTTTTAAGAGTTGTCCGCTCTGTTCGGCTAGAGTAGCATCAATGTCTTCCGCAGTAGCTCCACCTCTCTCGCTATCGTTATAAAGTCTACGATTATGAGCAGAAAAAGTTAACCAGGAATCAAGCATACCTTCTGCATGTTCTGGCGAAATACCAAGTTGCTCAAAGCGAGCTCTCGTCTCTGGTAAATCTGCAAGTGTAGGCTTCTGCTCAATACCAAAGTCTTTTCGGCCACCACTTTCCCGTACAGGCTGCAGATATTTTTTAAAAATATCTTCGCACTCACTCTTTATTTTCCAATTACTACAAAATCTCTCAATATCTTTACTGTCTTCAGAATTTTCAACAATACGCATCGCTCTATATAATTCATCAACGCCTATATCATCTATAGTTAACTGCTGATTCTGAAGCTCTTGCTGGGTTCGAACTAGTAATAATGCTGTTTGCTCGGGGTCTTGGTTACTAACTGTATTCATCAATATGTCTTGACGCACGGGTGCACTAATATTAGTAAGTGAATTTTCAAGTACTGAAATCGCGCGTCCAAGAGATATTGGGTCTTTTCCTTTTGCAACGTCAAAGAAAAGCATAGGGTTGCTATCGGCAGTGATGTTTGCTAACCGTAATCCTTCGGCGATATTCTGTGACCGACCTAAGGGATCCTCATCAACCATTAAAGATGCCGATATATCCTTGATGTAATTAGCCTCAATGCCCGTTATAGTACAGTAGTCTCTTAGTATACCAATAGCGGATATATCTTCCGCACGGAACCTAGCTAGTTCATCATTACCATATTGCGGGTGTACTAAATCATAAAGTGAACGCAACTCTTTAAGATGTTCTTCTGTCCCGTAAAGTTTCTTCGCAGCCTCAAGTGCCGCAACTGGGTCTTCAAAATCAGCTAAATCTGTCAATATCCTGCGCATATCAACATTTTGGACTCCTTCAGATTCTTGTTGAACACCCAAAATATCCAAAGCCCCTCTGAACGATGCCAAGTAAGTATCAGCTTTATTGCTATCCTCCAAGCTAAGCACTTTCTGCAACAATAGGCTTCTATGTTCTATCATCCCGGAGCTATCAATAGCGGACAAGGCATCCGCAGCCTTGGCTAAATTATCTCCGCCGTTAGTCAATAAGATTTCTTTAAGTGAGCTATCTTCTTCGAGTTTTTGCCAAAACTCAGTAGGTATATTAATTGCAGAGTCTGGGTCAACAGTTGACTGAATAATCTGATTTACTATCGATTCCTCTACACCCGTACTTTGTAAATGTTGCCGTAATTCAGCTTGCTTATCCTGATGCAATTTTTCTAGTGTAGATATAAGTTGTGATCCTTCAACCACATCAGCTGCCTGGCGCTCAACAGCAAACTTTAGATGATCAGCTTCCAATGAAGAGGAGGAAATCAACCCTCTCGCAAGCTCTATCTCACCTCTTTGCACAAGCTTCACAATAATCTCATCATAGTCGTATCCCCGATATTCACTACCAGATCTGCGCCTTACCCTCAATTCTGAGAGTGTAACACCTACTTCATCATTTAAGGATAGTTCGCTAGCCATAGATAATATTTCAACCAATTCCACTGGCTCGACTTGTTCAATTGTGGTATTTTTTAGTGCTTGCTTTATCAGATCTCGACCAGCACCCGTATCTGGATGCTCAGCTTCTTTCAGTTTGGCAAGTGCCAACAAATCACCATAGTTCAAATCACTAACGTCACTTTTTGCATCGGCTTTTTCATAATCTGAAAAATCATCTGTGAAATCTAAAGGTGTAGCTGCTCTCAATAATTCACGGCTACTTTGAGCAATGGTATTAAGAGGGACTACGCCTGCGCCATACTCTTGTATCACAACAAGTCCAAAAGTATCGTGAGTGGCCTCAACAAGCTCGGTAGCTAAACCCTCCGCAGTAACGATACGTGCTAAACTTTTTGATCGCTTGGTTTGATCGGTGGACCTTGTGTTTCGGAGAGATTCAACAATAAGCAAAGATTCTAATGACTTAACGGCAGACTTTTTATCTCCAGATTGTTTTGCTTCTTTGGCGGATCGAATAGCTATCTCTTTTGCTTTCTCAGCAAGCATTTCGAAACTAACTTCTTGACCCTCTAGACCATTTTCATTTAGTTCGCTATGTGCAGAACTGAGCAACTGGGAAGTTTCTTCCATATGCTCGGAAACCGAGTCAATATAAGGCTGATGTTCTTCGCCAAGTTCTGCTTGTGGGACAGGCACATCTTCAAAAACACCTTCGCTATGTAATGCGGCGTGAGATAAAGCAGAAATCTTTTCTACTGTTGATACTTTTAAATCTGGTGGGAAATTTTCTATATGAGCCTGGGAATTTGCTGGTAATTGGGGAAATGCTTCTCTGCTCATTTTAGTTATTCCTTAGTTTTGATAGCTATCAGTATTTTAATGATAACAGTTTCAATAATATAAGCGTAATTACCTAAATATATAGTCCGATAGATTGGAAATTATTTAGGTTCGCGGAGAGAACAGGATGAGATGGATCTAAATAATCTATGCGCCGAATATAATTCGGGCATTAGACTATTTAGCGAACCTTTTTGGCTCGAATCATTTTTCTAAAAGAAAAAGACCAGCGACTGCTGGTCGTTCTTCTCCTGGCGGAGAGAACAGGATTCGAACCTGCGAGACGATTGCTCGCCTACACGCTTTCCAAGCGTGCGCCTTCAGCCACTCGGCCACCTCTCCCCAATGTTGCTATTCTACAGGCTTCTGCCACATTCCGCGGCCCCGAAACTTCATCTTTGAAAAACAAGTTTTCCAAGCGTGCTTCTTAAGCCACTCGAGCTTCCTTCCATGAACAACATTATACATTCTTTCATAAAAAACATTTACCTCTTGTATCCAAAACGCTTACAGATGTACAATAATGTCTAATGGCACTAATTAAAGTTAAAGAAATATCTAAAGTTTATGGCTTTGGCAATGCGACAAATGTAGCTCTAGACGAGATAACTTTGGATATTAATAAAGGCGAGTTTATCGCAGTTATGGGTCCTAGTGGATCAGGTAAAACAACCCTGATGAACATTTTAGGGTTATTAGATAAACCAACACATGGTGTATACAGCCTAAACAATAAAGATGTCGCAAAACTTAGCAAATATAAGCAAGCAAAAACACGTCGAGACAATATAGGTTTCATTTTTCAGTCATTTAATTTGCTCCCCCGACTAAATATACTTGAGAATGTAGCGCTACCCCTTGCTTACAAAGGAGTAAAACAAAATAGAAGACTCGAAGCGGCCGCCCGTGCTTTAAAGCAAGTAGGTCTCGCCGACCGTGAATACTATCTGCCCTCACAGCTATCGGGTGGGCAACTTCAGCGTGTAGCAATTGCACGTGCACTAGTGAATGGGCCAGGTATTATTATCGCGGATGAACCGACAGGCAATCTAGACAGTGTTTCATCAAGAGTAGTTATGGAACTACTTAGTGAAATTCATAGACTAGGAAATACTGTAGTAATTGTCACTCATAACCCTTCCCTAACCCGTTATGCAGACCGAATTATTTATATGCTAGACGGCAGTATAGTATATGACGAGGCCTCAGCAGTAGGTGAGGTTCCTAGTAGAGTACAAAAGGCTGTTGATTCGCTACGCCAATCCAATGATGATGAAAACTTAGCAAACGTTTCAGCAATAATTGAAACAATGCCAACTACGGAAACTCCCGAAAAAAAGACTAAAAAGAAAAGGAAAAAGCGCCGGAAAGGAAAAAAGAAAAAATGATTTCTGAATACTTTAAAATGGCCCTTTCGTCTATCCGTGGCGCAAAAGTCCGTAGCGCCCTTACTATGTTTGGTATCATCATCGGAGTTAGCTCTGTCGTAACCATTGTCGGGCTAGGAGAGGGTGTAAAGCAACAGGTTAATACACAAGTTGGCGAAGTCGCTGATTCGTTAATAGTTATTCGCCCAGGGAAGAAAGAAGCTCCTAAAGCCTTTAGCCTAGATTCCCTACGATCATTTACGAGTAGCAGTGGAAGTCTGAGTGAAAAAGATTGGCGTGATACAGAAAAAGTTGATGGCGTTGCATCTGCAGTTCCTGTCGGTATTTTGAGTGGAATAGTAAGCTACGGCGAGGATGAATACGCTGGAGGAAGTATAATTGCAAGCACGACTCGACTACCTACCCTGCTAAATCAAACTGTGGAATACGGTGAGTTTTTTGATGAATCAGAAAGCAATAGAGATGTGGCAATTATTGGGCGAGATGTGGCTGAAAAGCTTTTCAAGGAAAACGTACCGATAGGTAAAAGCCTACGCATAAGAGGGAAAAGCTACGTTGTACAGGGTATTTTTGAACAACAAAGATCTGGGACATTTGCGACAATCAATGTAAATAATTCTGTTATTATTCCGTTCGATGCCGCCCGCCAAGTTGGTGGAACAATCCAGCTATTACAAGTATACGTTGAAGCTGATAATGCTGAGCTTGTTCCCAAAGTTTCATCGGCAATACGTGAAACGTTAAAGAAAAACCATGCAGGACAAGAAGACTTTACAATTCTAGAGAAAAAAGAAGCCCTTGAAGCTACAAACGAGGTATTCTACCAATTGACAGTATTGGTTGCTGGTGTCGCATTTATATCTTTCATAGTTGGAGGTATAGGCATCATGAATATTATGTTCGCTACAGTAAGCGAAAGAACTCGCGAGATAGGAATTAGAAAAGCAATCGGAGCTACAAATGCTCAAATACTTGGGCAATTTGTAATGGAAGCCGTAGTGCTTAGTATTGTAGGAGGAATTTTCGGGATTATGTTCTCTTACCTAGCTAACGTGATTATACGTTTAGTCTCAGACCTTCAGCCTGTTACTACATTAGAGGTTATTATGTTAGCAACTGGCTTGTCAGTATTTACAGGTATCGTTTCTGGCATATTACCAGCAATTAGTGCAGCTCGGAAAAACCCTATTACCTCATTGCGCGACGGTGTTTAAAAACGGTTCGCTAGTAATCTGACAAAACTGTAAAATAATACACATGACATTGCGTAGGTTCAATAATGTATTGTCGGCAGTTGTGATCCTTCTATGTGTATACATCGCTCTGTCTCCTTTCTTACCCGAGGTGGCATACTTGATAAGAGATAAATCTCCCGAAGCTTCAGCCCCATATATTGGTGCCCTAGCGGATGATATAGGGTCAACCACGACAACACAACGGCCTCAGAAAAATAGGTTGGTTATTCCTTCTATCCAGGTTAATGAACCCATACTTGAAGGGAATAACATTGGAGTAATAAACCATGGCGGGACATGGCGAAGGCCCAATACTACAAACCCAACGGAAAATAATAACACCGTCATTGTAGGCCACAGATATTTTGGAAACAATGTTTCAACATTCTATCATCTGGATAAAGTTAAAGTAGGGCAAAAGTTAGCACTTTATTGGGATGGCGAAGAAATATTATACGAGGTAGTTGAAAACAAAGTTGTTGATGCTAATGCCGTAGAAATTGAAGGCCCTACAACAGAAAAACAACTAACTATATATACTTGTCATCCAATATGGACAGCAAAAGAAAGACTCGTTGTTATAGCAAAACCCGTAAATTTGGAGCAACCATGATAAAAAAACTACTCAATTGGCGCATGACAGAAAAACAAAGAACAATTCTTTTGTTTTTGTTACTGGTAATAGCTATTGGATTTATCTACTGGACAAAAAATCAGTACTACACAAATTTTGTGAACACTTTTTAGTCTTCACCACGCTCTTTTTTACGTTGTTCAGGTGTTTCGTCTAGTCTTGAATAGTCATCATCAAGCCTCCACGTTGTACCTAATTCTGGGGTTGAGACTTCAATTATGTCACAATCCGTTATCCCCATAAGTCTGTGTTTTTGGCCAAGAGAAATTGAATAACCCCTGCCTTTCTCTAGCTCGGTTTCTATTAATTCGCCTCTGGAATTTTCCCAAATCACTGCTGCCCTACCATCTATCAAGAACCAGCTTTCTCTTTTCTCGTCATGTACTTGTAGGCTCATGCGCGCGCCATGATTTACATGCTCCAGTTTTCCCATATATGGTGAATCTTCTGGGACCCAATGAAGTTCGTAGCCCCAAGGCTTATCAATTCTTTTTACATAAGAATCATTACTAAAACTACTTGGATCAAAAGTTGGTGCTGCTCCTGACATTTAACCTAATTCCTTTTTAAATTTATTAACGATGTCGTCATCTCCCATATCTATTGGGTTTATTCCGTTTAATAGTGCTGTATAGATACTTACGTAATCCCCTAAAGTTATTGACCATAAAAGTTGTTCAAGTTTAGTTTTCCCCTGAACCTGGAGGCGATAAGGAGAAGGCCAACGCCCACTGAGCAGCTTTTCGCTCAAGTCGAAACGTTTATTTATCCTGTCATTATCAAAATTTGATAGTAAATAAAAGATTTGATACGGCTTCTCTACTGGATGTAATGCCCATCCTTTGAACTCATTATGGTTAAACTCAGGAAATGTATATTCCCAAGCAACATTTTTTGCGTTTTCATTAAATCCTATTTTCCATTTATGGGCAGCTGGGGATAACATCGGGCCACTATAGATTACGATAGATTTGCCAGCACATTCATGGGCTAGCTGCTTTGCCAAATTTTTAGACTCTGGTACGTCTACTTGCCAACCGCTTATTGCGTTCTTTATGAAGTCTGATGCCTCTTCAATCTCTTTTACTGCATCTTTTGATTGCAGTATGCCCAGTTGCTCGCACAAAACAGTAAGCCCCTTAAGACCGTTGAACATAACATACCTGGTTAGTCTAACTTGGGGTAATTCAATAAGAGGATAGTTTTTCTTTTTTGCAGTTTCGACGAGTTTGCCTCCGGATGAAATAACTACAATATATGCCTTTTTTTTCTCAGCCTGTTTAAGTGCAGAGAGGACCTCTTCGGTATTGCCAGATACGCTAGCAGCAATGAATAAAGTTTTTTTACTTACGTAAGCTGGTATATCGTACCCTTTGATAATTTCAAAGGGTATCGTAAACCCAGGCCAGCTCTGTGCGACTATGGCCCAAAGCGCCGATCCACCCATTCCCACATGAACCACATTTTCAAAGGTCCGACCTATCTCTGAAAGTTCATATTTCTGCGTAAGTTGTTGCCATTGTTTGCCTACAACTCCTAAAGCATCATACTTATCCTTGCTGTGGATGTACTTTAAGTCATCTAACATTATAGTTTAGTATAGCGCACTTAGAAGTTATTATTTGGTATGTCTGCGTAGATAAAGAAAAAGTAGTAGCGCTTACGTTAAAAAACAGATAAAATAAATAAATAGAAACAGGATAAATGAAAAACGCCGTTATCAACGGCTAGGGGGGTGGAAATGTTCGGTAATAACGATAATCAACAATCAGTAGCGGGGACACCGCCAGCGCAAAACCCGTCGATGCTAGACAATGTACATAACCCATCTACTAAAGAAACTACTGCTGCCCCTGCGACACCGACTGAACCCAGTACAGTTACACAAGACGCCACGCAACCAGAACACACAATGACTACTGACAACCCCTTTGTTCAGACTGCCGCAACACCAGCTCCAAGCGTACCCGTCCCAGAACCAATTGCTGATACTTCGACTACGGTTGCAACAGGAACAGATGATGGAGATGACACCAATGATGGCGACAATAAAGTCAAAATACCCGATATACCTAAACCAGTTGGGGTTCAAACATCTGGACCAGTTATTCCACCCTCGATAGTTTCTACTCCAGAAGAAGATGCCAATGAAACTACACCTGAGAATAAACTTGAAGATAAAACAGAAGCACTAGCCATTGACACCAATAAGCTAGCTGATATGAAAAAGCAGGCCCTTGACCACTTAGAGCCACTAGTAAGACATTTAGACGGAACTCCGGAAGAGACATTTAAAACAACCATGATGATGATTCAAGCCAATGATAATCATACCCTACTGGATAAAGCGCTTAACGCCGCAACAAAGATTACCGATGACAAAGAACGGGCCCAAGCACTACTAGACATAGTAAACGAGATAAATTACTTCTCCCAGGTAACTCCTGAAAAAAGCCCAACTGAATAACAGGACTACTTTAGTTTCTTACTCTTTTATAGCTAAAGCTTTTGGATTTGACGTTTTATAGAGTACATATACCCAAAAGCTAATACTGCTATAGGAACAATTAACAACATACTGTCTGCTCCTGTATCAGGTATTTCTGAATTACTATCTACTGCACTAGCTACATTCCGGCTCGGTATCGATGTACTGGCCGCTTCGTCGCTAACAACACCACCTGTTGATACTGACCCACCTAATATCGCAGACTCTTGTGCTGAACCTTGCGACGCATCGTCACTAATTAACGTTTCACTCAATGTATTATCAGTTGCCGTACCTTCTGTTGAGTCTACATTTGTTGAGCCTAGTTGGGTATCGTTTTCATTTATAGTTGCCGACGTTTCAGATTCTCGACTATTGTTTGAATCTGTCAGTGTTCTATATATCAATCTACCACCAAAAAATATAGAACTCAGTACTACTACTGTGATAAACAAACTTAGAAATGCCATCAGCCAGGCCATGCCGTTTTTCTGTTGACTGGAATAATAACTCTCTAACTCTGCTATTGTCTGACGATTACGATTTTTGAATATACCCATTATTTCTCTTCTCCTAATAATCCACCCTTTAGTGAATACTGTACTACATATTTTACATTTTATCAACTAAACGTCCGGAAGCTCAACAAAACTAATGGAAAACGAGCATTCTCGCAGAAGA